>CBFHCJ010000001.1:0-56192 GCA_965654005.1 uncultured Streptomyces sp.
TGGGTTGTTTGTTGGGGGGGTTGTGGTTGTAATTGCCCCCCCACCCCCCCCGCCGTACGTGGAAGACCGGGCGTTCCCGCAAGGGGGTGCAGTCTGGGTGGGACGGTGGTGAGTGCCCGGCCGCGCGGGCGTGGCACTGTTGTCGCCCGATAGGGCGATTGCATCAAAGTGACTCGGGATAGAGTCTGTAGTGAGGGGTTGCTGCCCCCGTTGGTTCGGCTGGAAGGCGGAAGATCGTGTCGGGTCGGCATCGGCTTCGTCCTCATCAGATCGAGGCCGTGGATGCGGTGGTGCGGGCGTTGGCACAGCCGCTGGGTGGGGTGTGGCCTGAGAACGGGCTGCGGGCTCAGGTGGTTGCTGCCACGGGTGCGGGCAAGAGCCTGGTGGGGGTGCACGCGGCGCTGGAGCTGCGTGCAGGGCGGGTGTTGGTGTTGGTGCCCACGCTCGATCTGCTGGGGCAGATGGTGGGGGTATGGCGGGCGGCAGGGCGTACGGGGCCGATGTTCGGGGTGTGCTCGCCGCGCGAGGGTGGGGCGTTGGAGGTGCCGTGCACGACCGATGCCGGGCAGTTGGTGGCGTGGCTGTCCGGCCGTGAGCGGGTGACGGTGTTCGCCACGTATGCGGCGCTGGGTTTGGGGGTGTTGGAGCGGGCGCATGCGGGTGGTCTGGCCCTGTGGGACCTGGTCGTGGTGGACGAGGCGCACCGGACGTCGGGGGTGCTGGGCAAGCCGTGGGCGGCGGTGCATGACCAGGGGAAGGTGCCGGCGGCGCGGCGTTTGTACATGACGGCGACGCCACGGTTGTGGGATGCCTCTTCAGGTGGTGGGGGCGGGTCGGCGGCGTTGGTGGCGTCGATGGATGACGAGAGTGTGTTCGGGCCGGTGGTGTACCGGTTGCCGTTGTCGGAGGCGATCGAGCGGGGGTTGGTCGCGCGGTATCAGGTGGTGTGTGTGGACATCGCTGACCCGCAGGTGCAGGCAATGCAGCTGGTGGGGTCTGATGCGCGCAGTGACGCGGTGCGGGGGCTGCGGTTGGCCGCGCTGCAGACGGCGGTGCTGAAGACGGCGGCCGAGCAGAAGTTGAGGCGGTTGTTGACGTTCCACTCGCGTACGAGTGAGGCGGAGGCCTTCGCGAGTGGGCTGGGCGCGGTGGCGAAGGCATTGTGGGAGAGCGGCGAGAGGGGCTATCCGGAGCCGGGGGCGGTGTGGGCGCAGTGGCTGTGCGGGGAGCACAAAGTGGCGTACCGGCGGGAGGTGTTGGAGGAGTTCTCGTCGGGGTGTGCGGCGGATGGTGCGGTGTGGGAGCGGTGTGTGCTGTCGTCGGTGCGGGTGCTGGGCGAGGGGGTGGACACGCCGGGCTGTGATGCGGTGGTCTTCGCGGACGTGCGGGGTTCGGTGCCCGACGTGGTCCAGGCGGTGGGGCGTGCGCTGCGGATGCAGCCGGGTGAGGGCAAGATCGCTTCTCTGGTGGTGCCGGTGTTCCTGGGACCGGGTGAGGAGCCGGACGAGATGCTCGCCTCGAAGGCGTATGAGGATCTGGCGAAGCTGCTGACCGCGCTGCGGGCGCACGACGCAGAGGCGGTCGAGCAGCTCGCGGTCCCGCAGTCCGCCAGCCGGTCGGAGGCGGCCTCTGGCGGCTCGAGCGCGGGAGGCGGGGTCGGCACTGTGGCGCAGGGGCTGCTGTCGTTCTCGTCGCGGCGGGATCCGGCCCAGTTGGCGGCGTTCATCAGTGCCCGGGTGCTGCGGCCGGAGGGCGAGTTCTGGCGGCGAGGCCTGCAGGCGGCGCTCGCGTTTCACAGTGACCAGGGGCATCTGCGCGTTCCCTACGGGCACACGGCGCCCGACGGGTTCCCGCTGGGGGTGTGGATCTCCAACCAGCGGCGCCTGAACCGCCAGGGCAGTCTCGACCCGGAGCGGGTGACGCAGTTGGACGAACTCGGCATGGTGTGGTCCCACTTCACGGTCGCCTTCGACGAGGGCCTGGCCGCGGCCCGCGGCTGGGCCGCCGAGCACGGCCACCTGCTGGCCCCCACCGAGGCCACCTGGGAGAACTACCCGGTCGGGACCTGGCTGAAGAACCAGCGCGCCGCCGCCCGGCGCGCCGAGGACCACCGGACGGAGGGGCCGCAGGCGGGCTCTGGGGCGGGTGGGCTGAGCCGGGAGCGGCGCCGGGCGCTGGAGGAGATCGATCCCGCATGGTGTCCGGCGTGGCCGGTGGCGTGGCAGCGCTGTTTCCACCTTGCCCGCATGCACCGCCAGACCCGGGGTTCACTGCCGGAGAGGGAGGGTGTGCTGCTGGTGCAGGGCGAGGACATCGGGCGCTGGGTGCAGGTACAGCGGCAGGAGTGGAATGCGCTGAGCAGCGTGCAGCAGTGGCTGCTCGACGAGGTACTGGGCGTCGAACCCTGTGCGGAAGAGATGTCGGCGGCGACGGTCGTCCCTCGGCGCAGCCGAGCGCAGAAGTGGGAGGCGAATCTGGCGGCAGCCCGCCGGTACCGCGCTCGGGAGGGGCATCTGAACGTACCCCGAACGCACACCGAAACCGTTGACGGATCTGAGCTGGCGCTGGGTGTGTTCATCGCCAACTCCCGTACTCGTAAGGCGCGTCTTGCGCCTGAGCGAATCGAGGAGCTGTCGGCGCTGGGCATGCGCTGGTCTTAAAGGTGAGAAGGCACCCATCCAGGCCAGTCGGCTTGGCCTGTCGAACGCACCCACGCCTGGCAGAACGCCTTCTACCGCCTCGCCCGCTGCTACGAGCGGCGCAGTACCGTCATCGACGCATTCTTCGACCTCGCTGACGCGATCATCACCGTGCGTAGTCTGATCCGGCAGGCATGGACGACCCACCGCTGGAGCGAACGCACGAACCGCCGACCATAACCGCATCCCTATCCGCACGGCCTCCTACACAGGCCCCGAGTCCGTTGTCAGTGGACGGTGTTACTTTCTGTGACATGACCGATCACGCGCTATGGCTGCTGCGGCAGGACCGCCGCCTGGCCGAACTGGCCGCCTTCCCCTTCGACTTCGACCTGGACCGCGCCGCCCACGGCCATGTCGAGGAGGTCCGCCTCGCCTCGGGTGAGCCGCTGGAGACGGTAGCCGGGGACGATACCGGCGGTACGTACTTCGTGTGCGCGGACGGCTCGGTGCTCTACGCCGACTCGGAGGGCGCCGCGGGGATCATCGGCTCCAGTGTCGACGAGACTCTGGAGCTCCTGATCGGCCTGCCCGGCTGGCGCGGCTACACACGTCTGTCGCCAGACGACGGCGAGGGGAAGATCCTGGCGTGCGTCGCGGAGACCGAGGACGAGATCCGTGAGTACTACGGAATCGACGAGGAGCGGGCCGAGCTCCGTGCGGCGCTGGGCTTCCCGAAGCGCTCTCCGATCGAGCTGGTGGGCAGGCTGCATGCTGCGCTGCTGCGCACCGAGCCGGACTTCGTACTGCTCAACGCGGATGAAGGGTGCGCGTACGACCGGATAGGCCCGGCCGGTCCCCCGCTGTGGGAGTCAGTGCTCGCGGCGGGCCGCGCCGATCTCGCCCGGCTGAGGGAGGGCAACCGCACGGCATGGCGTGAAGTCGCCGAGGACCCGGTGCGGCGCCGGATCACCCTGCGGGCCGCGCAGTTCGACCGCGCCGAGGGCGATCTGGAGCTGCTGCGGCATCTGCTGCGGCACGAGACACGGTCATCGATGACGGACGAACTGCGGCTTGCGGCCGTGCTGGTGGGGCTGCGCGGGGACACCGGAGATCTGCCCCTGCTGCTTGAGGTCCGGGAGACGGACTTCGACACGGCGTGCGGCCTGGGCGGTATGCCGGAGCCAGGTGCAAGCGCGGACGAGTTGCAACAGTGGGCGCGGGCGCTCGACGAGTCGATGTTCGGGACGGACCCGTCGGACGAGCCGGTCTCCACATGGACCGACCTGGCGCGGGACCAGGGGATGGCGGACCTCGCGCGGGTGACGCTGATCCGCGAACTCGACAACATCTTCATGGACCAGAGCAGACTCCGCCGCCCCGAGGCGCCCCGCACCCTGGCCACGGCTCCGCTGAGCGGGCTCGCCCGGGACTTCGAGGAACTCGGCGACCTTCCACAGGCCCTGCGCGCCCAGCGCCTGTACGCCGCCCTTCAGGAGAAGGAATGGGACCGGGCCTCGGCCCGGCACACCCTGGCCCGCCTGGAGCGGGAGGCGGGCCGGCTGCCGCAGGCGGCGGACAGCCTGGCCGCCGTGCGCAACGCCCTGGCCACCCCGGGCGACGACTCACTGCGCTACTGGCAGCAGGTCAACCTCGGCCGCTTCATCGCCGAGGAGCACTACCGGCTCGCCCTCGCCCTGGCCGACGCCGCCCGCCCCGAGGAGGCCCGTGCCCTCCTCACGGCCGCCGACGCCATACTCGGCGAGCTCTCGGAGAACGCCGCGAAAGGCATCCGCGAGCTCGCCGAACGGACCGCTGCGAGGGTGCGGAAGTCAACTGAGGACGGGCACGGCGGGCAGTCCGCCAGGAAGCACTGAGCGCGGCAGGCCAGGTAGTCGGCCTGTCCGGCAGCAGGTCTTGCTCAACATGGCGATCGAGCCGATCCAGGTAGACGTTGGACAGGATCGGGGGCGCCCGTGCCCGCGGTCGGGCCTTCGCTGTCGGTGGTCTGGCCAGGGTGCCGCACCGGGCCACGCCCGGAGCGCGCGAGCGGCGAGATTGCTGAGGCGGTCTACACGCGGAAATTGATGTGGGGGGTGGGGAGCCGGGCGAACTCGGCGGCCCGCTCTGGGTAGATGATTCCGAGGCCGAGCGTGGTGAGCAGGTGGTCGCAGGACTGGTTCAGAGTGCTCTCCGCGGTGACCGGCTCGTACAGGCTGGGGTTGTCAGTCGGTTCCTGGGTGGAGAGGAAGGGCTGGTCTCGCATGTACTGGGCGTAGCCCAGGAGGTGGGCGTGTCGGGCGTTGCGGAAGTCATCGTCGCTGAACTGGCCTGCGGCGAGTTTCGCGATGGCCCGCAGCCGGGCGTCGATGATGCCGATCTGGGAGTCGACGGTGAGCGGGGCGCTGAGGTGGCCGACAGCGCGGTGGAGCGGGCTGAAGCCGGGCTCGAAGACGGCACGGGCTGCGGATTCCAGGGCAGCGAGGTCAACGCGTCCTGTGTAGGCGGCATCCGCGAGCATGTCCAGCAGAGCTTTGCGGGCGGCTGGTGTGGCGGCCGGGTGGTCAATCTGCTGGAGGATTGTCCGGGCGATCTGGCGCGCCCGGCGCAGGCTGACTCTCGGGTCACCTATCCAGGTCGCCATGGCGACGCGGACCTGGCGCAGAGGAACGAAGTCGTCGCCCCAGTAGATCCAGATGCCGACGGGGATCTGCGAGAGGGTACGGATCCCGACGCCCTGCTTGCGATGGTGGAGCAGCGTGAGCAGAAGATGGCGCTGCTTCTCGTCGTACAGTGCCGGGTGCGAGCCGTGGCCCTTGCCGGCCGGGCGACGCTGGGGTAATCGAGCAAGCCTTTCTCGGTCCAGTCGCGGATCAGCCGAGCGGTGACGGTGTGGTTGTGGCTGGCTGCGTCCTGGACGAGCTGGTGGATCGTTGCTGGTCCGCTGATGCTGCTCACGCCTATGGAGATTACACGTGATTGGGTCATCTGGCGGCTTCCGGTGATCGTCGCATGTGTCAGATAGTGAAGGCAGAGCCCTCACTTGGGGTGATTCAGGTCATTGGAAGGAACACGACTATGTCGAAAAGGTCAATGGTGGCACTGGGCCCTGCTGCGGTGGTCTTCACGCTCTACCACGCGCTCACACTCATCTCCGACCTGGAGACCTGCGCGCAGAACCTGCGCGTCTACCGAGCCCGGCCGACCGGGAGCAACCTGGCCCGTCTGCTGCTCGCTGAGGGGGTGTTCATCAAGGATCTCGGCCTGGGTGCCTGAACCGCGGCGCGGCATGACGTAAACGCGTGCCGGGGATGCCGCCAAAATGCATTGGCCGACGATCCGCAGCAGCGGCATCGTTGACCTGGTGATGAACCTTCCCGACCCGGACTGGGCCGTGCAGCAGCTCGACCGCTTCCTCGACCTGATCACCACCGTGTCGTCGCACAACGGGCGCCCCGGCCGTCGCCACTCTGGAGATGCGGACGAGATCACCGAGCAGTTCGTGGCTGTGGAGCAGATCTTCGACCGCGTCATCCCGCACTGGCGGGACCAGCCCCTAGAGCGGGTCATGAACCCGGATCTGCCATGGGTGAACCACCGGAAGCCCGCGGTGCAGGCGAAGACAGTCATCCTTAAGGATTCCGAGATCCGCGAGAAGCTGGGTGACAACGCGCCACAGATCAGCGCGGCTTCCCTGCACCCGTGGGCGTGGGAAGGGGCGAGGTCACTGTGGCAGAGCGGCCACTACCGCGAGGCTGTAACTGCGGCCGCCCGAAAGATCAACGCCGAAACGCAGAACAAGTTGAACCGCCGTGACCTGTCCGAGGTCAAGCTGTTCCAGGACGCGCTGAGCACGAAGACGCCGCCCAGCCCCGGCAGCCCCAAACTGCGGGTCATCCCCGACGACGGCAGTGTCACGTTCGCGAACATGCAGCGCGGCGTCATGGCCTTCGCCGAGGGCTGCTACGCGGCAATCCGCAATCCCAACAGCCACGAGGACGGACTGCCCGAACTGCCGGAGCATGAGGCCCTGGAGCAGCTCGCCACACTGAGCCTGCTCGCCCGCTGGATCGAGGGCGCGATGGTGACGACCACGCCATGACTGGGTGCCCGCTCCCTCTCGCGGTCAGCATTACAGGGGGACCGCGCTTCGAGGACAACGGCGGACATCGCTCGGTCAGCCGAGCCGGGCAGGCGCTGCGGCCAAACAGACAAGCTGTTCCTCGAGCGCCTGACTGCCAGCACCGTGTAGGTCAGCCGCCTATGCTCCCCGCTGGCGGTCCGGATCAGCCTCTGTTCAGCCGTAGTTGGCTGGTCGGATGCTGAGCGGGGAGATGGCGGGGCTGCCGACTCACCCGGTTGAGCTGATCGCTGCAAGGCCCGTGACGCCATATGTAGAAGCCAAGGGGGATCCTTGTCGAGCGGTGGAGCGCAGCCATGGGGCTGATGCTGCCTGTTCCCGTGTCGGCCTCGCAACGCCAGTCAGCCGTCGGCGAGCAGGCTGAGTGCTTCACGTCGCAGCTGGGCAACCCAGTCGTTGGTCCCATCGACAGCCAGCGCCTGGTCGAAGTACGCCACGGCTTGTGGGTAGTTCCCGAGACGTAGCTGGACCTCGCCCTGTCCCGCGATGGCCCAGTCCAGGGAGGGTGCGAGGTCGACCGCGTGGTCGAAGTCCGCTTGGGCTTCGTGGAGGGAGCTCATGGCGAGGAGGATCCGGCCTCGTTTGCCGAAGTATTCGGCATTGTCTGGGTGCTTGCGGACCAGCCGGTCGAAGTCTGCCAGCGCGTCGGCGTACTGTCGGGATTTCCTGTGTGTGCGAGCTCGCAGGAGAAGGACCCAGTCGAGTGCGGAGTCGAGACTGAGCGCCCGGTCGAAGTCTGTGATCGCGCCCTGGAAGGCGGACTCGCCCGCGGCTGGCGATGGCCCAGGCGTAGTCCGGATCGAGGTCGATGGCATGGTCGAAGTCGGCTGCTGCGGCATCGAGGCGACCCATGAGCCGGTAGGTCTCGCCTCGTCCGGCGATTGCCCACGCATAGCCGGAGTCAATGCTGAGGGCACGGTTGAAGTCGGCGAGGGCGTCATCGTAGCGGACCAGCTCTCGGTAGACGATGCCGCGGCTGCTGACGGCCCAGGCCAGGTCTGGATCGAGTTCTACAGCGTGATTGAGATCGCGTAGTGCGTGGCTGTGTTGCTTCATGAGGCGGTAGGTTTCGCCCCGCGCGGCAAGCGTCCAGGAGAGTTTCGGATTGAGATCGAGCGCTTCGTTGAAGTCGGCGATAGCGGCTTCGTAGCGGCGCATCAGCTGACATGTGCCGGCTCGGGCCACGAGTGCGGCGGTGCGGGCGGTCCGTTCCAGGTCTCCCTGCCGGATGAGTAAGGTCAGGTATTCGGCGCCGTGAGTACCTGGTGCGGCCAGCGCGGCCTGCAGTTGCTGTCCCCAGTCGCGGGCTTTGGCGAAATCGGCGTCCGTGCCAGCCTGTTCGATCATCTCCGCCCAAAGCTGGGCCATGGTGTCTCCTGCCCGGCAGGCGTGCACGGCCAGGTTGAGGGCTTGTGGCAGGGCTGTGCTCGGCTCTGCGCAGAGGCCGTGATAGGTCTCTTCGATCAGATGCTGGCTGCAGTCGGTGTCGCTCCAGGCTGCTTGTTCGTTCAGTCCCAGGTCTTCGCGAGTGTCACGGTGCCAGGCGGCCAGGGCTCGATGCCGGGTGCGCCAGTCCTGTGGGGACTCGCGCCGCAGGACTCGCAGCATGGAGGTGCGCACGATGTCGTGGTAGACGAAGCGCCCCGAGTCGTCTGTGACGAAGGGCTGCTGGCCCAGCCAGGCGTAGCTGTCCTCGACGTCCGTGTCGCCCGTGATGACCCGAAGGGCATCCATGTTGAGGCTTCGGGGCAGGGCCGCGGCCTTAGCCAGGGCGCGCCGGTCGGGGTCTTGCTCCCATTTCAGGAAGCGGTCCACTGCGCTGCCGGTGGGATCACCGATGTCTTGCGGGTCGAGCGGTCTGTTCTGGGCCAGCATGGCAAGAAGCAGTGGCAGCCTGCCGGTCAGTGCGATGATCACGGCCAGGAGTGATTCGTCGTGCACGCCGTTGTGCAGCAGGAGCTGGCGGGCTTCCGTCTCTGTGAAGGGGGCCAGGGAGAATTCCTCGATCAGGTCCAAGTAGGTGGACCAGCGGGCTAGATCGAGGGGGCGTTGGCCGGCGATGGTAACGGTCAGGGCGCTGGTCAGCTCTCCGTATTTGCCGTCGAAGAGGTCGAGCAGCCAGTCCTCTACGAGATTGCGGCTTTGTTCGTAGGAGTCGAAGAACAGGGCGAGTTGGCGATCCTGTGCAACTTCTGCGAGGCCTTGAACGAAGAGCGGGGAAAGCTCCTCCACTGGTGACATGAGCAGGCGTACGTCGTTGCTGCGCATACGCTTGCTGAGGTACTTGCGGATTCGTTCTGCCTGCTCGGCGAGAGCGGCCGGGTCGACCTGCTGGATAAACTCTCCGGCAACCGGGATACTTTTGGCCGCTCCCAATCCGATGCCTACGGCGGTCCGGGTGAGGAAGGTCGGGGCACCTTCAGGTGCCTGGGGATCGCTCTCGAGTTCGTTGCGGCGTTCTTCGTAGTGCGCGTGTCGTTTCTCAAAAGCGCGCAAGGGACTGTTGGCGTGCGCCAGTTCGGTGGCGATGCGGCTCATCACCGCGAGGACGTCGCGTGAGGTCTCGTCGACGCGAGAGGTGGCTGCTCCTTCTGCGTCGGCGAGCCTGCGCAAATGGCGTACCAGGTACGTTTTCCCCACGCCGGCGTCGCCATGAATGCTGAAGACGAAACGTCGTTCTGAATGCTCCAGGGGTAGCGAGAGGTTGCGGCGGAACTGAGCCGTCTGCGCTTGTCGTCCGACGAACCGTGCGTGTTCACGGGTGCGTGCAATGTGCTGCAAGGATGGAACCGACCGTGCCACCTCGAACCCCCTGTGTGCTGAAATGTCCAGCGTAGAGGTGCGAACCGTGCAGGTCACGACTCGGTAAGCCCCCAACTACCGTGACCTGCTCAGTCATTGGCCTGCCGGTGTGCCATGGCAGCCGTGCCCGTAGGATGGCCGTGAGGGTCGGAGCACATCAGGTGCAGCGATTCGTCATCGCGCCGGTCCACCGGGAGAGATCGGGGTTCGAGTCCCCGAGCGCCCTCGTGGCGTCTCGTTCAATTGGCAGGACACTCCCTACCTTCTGCCTTCCCTCCGCTGCCAACTCGCAGCTCAGGCCCGCCGCCATCCGGTGGAGCTGGGGCTGGTCAGCCGGGTCACGTTCCATATCGTCGGTGTTCCGCTGCGTAGCGCTGTAACCAGGGCTTGCTGACGGTCGGCCAGGTGGACGATCACTTCAGCTGCCGTCAACCCGGCCTGTTCTGGCGCGGCATGAGCCTCGTGCCGGTACCAGTTGCCCAGGAATTCCAGCGTCAGGTCGACCAGGGCACGCCCGGCATGGACGTCGAGCAAGGCGGTGGCCGAGGTGAACCGTCCGTCGTGCAGGGCGGTGTTGCGCAATGCGTAGAGCCATTCCAGGTTCTTCTTGAACCGTGCGGCGGTCTCATCGATCCAGTCGGCCAGGGAGCTGGGGTCTGCCAGCCGCGCGCGCCAGGTTCGCAGCCGATTCGCGGTCTCCCCGCCGATGCGGTCGGTGAGGGCGGCCAGGGCGTCGGCGGCTGCACGCAGCGCCGGTTCCGCGTCGGCGGGCGGTGCGAACGCGTCGAGCCATCGGTTGGGGTGGCGCAGCAGTCCGTCGTCCCCGATGGCGGTCCAGGCGTCCACCGCGGCTTGGTAGGACTCGTTCTCCAAGGCCCGCTGCAGCGCGGCGCGCAGGTGGAGCTCGGCGGCTCGGGCCGCTGCCGCCATTTCCGCCACGACCGCCGCGTGGACCTTCTGGGCGCCGCTCGCTGCGGACTCCAACTGGTCGGCTGCGCGCTGCGCCGCACGGTGGGCGGTGCGGGCGGCCGACACGTGGGCCGCTGCTGCGGTGCGCGTTCGCTGGTGAAGGTCGATCACTTGCTGGCGGGTGGCCTGCAGGCTCAGCGCGCGGGCCAGCGTGCCGATGCTCTGGGGCTTTACGTCTAGTGCTTCCAGGGCAGCCCAGCACAGTCCGGCAGCGGTCGTAGGGGCCTCGGTGACCCGGGCGACGTGCGCGGTGCGCAGGCTTTCGCGCAGCGTCGGCGGCCAACTGGTGGTCAGAGGCCGTACCGGGCCCGATCCCAGGACGGGCACGGCGACTCTCAGTGTTCGCCTCAAATGCGGGGCATGGGCGAGGGTTTCGGGCCGCAGCCGGATCTCCGCGAGGCGCTGGCCCGCCACGTATTGGTCGAGCGATTCCGAGGCCCGCCGCCGGCCCAGCAGCGCTGCGGCGCCCAGGTCTCGGGCGCGGACGGTGAAGGTCAGCAGTGTGTGGCCGCCTGCCTGGTCTCCGGACCATGCGCGGCGTGCTGCGGACGCGGCCTCGGCCAGGTCGGCGAGCGCCTTGAGGTCGGCCGTGGCCTGTCCCCATCCGGCCACCGGTGCGCCGGGCGCGATGGTTGCGACGGCCGCCGCCGGGTCCATCAGCCCAGCCAACGAATCCAACCGGGATGTTCCTTCGACCACCACGGCCACCTGGAAGTCGCGCTCCGCCGGCAGGAGAACCTTCAGGAGTCTGTCGGCGTCGAACTTGCCCCTGCTCAGCTCGGCGCGCACATCGTCGTTGAGCAGTTGGTGCTGACGGCCCTCCATGACGCACAGGGCGGCCAGCTCCAGCGCGAGCCGTTGTCTGGTGTCCGCCTGTGCTGTCCCCTGCCAGGCCGCTGCGAACCCGTCGGCGACGGCGGTGTGCACCGCGTCCGCCCAGGCTGCCAAGAGTTTGGCCAGTGCTGCGCAGTCCGCCGGACTGTCCAGCCCTGTCAGGCCGTCCGTCTCGATGTCCTTCAATGCGTCTACCGCGCCGCCGAGCCGACCTGCCGGGAGATGCGGCTCGAGTTCCTCGAGCGTTTCCCGAGCATCGACGATCAGGTCGAGCGTCGGCCTTGGATAGGGCTGTGGCTTCGATCGGCCTGGCCGCCCCCGGGATTCCAGCGCGGAATGCGCCCGGGCCATTGCAGCGACTGCGGTCGGCGCGCTGGTGACATGCTGGGTCAAGACGGCTTCGGCATCGCTCGACGCCAACACCGCTTCCAGCAAAGAACGTTGCCCGTCGTCGAGCCCGGCTCTCGCGCACAGTCGGATCAGATCGGCCTCAGCCCCCACCAGCGACATGATCCGACCCTAGCCGCCCGACTGCCAGGCGATCCCCCCGCAGTTGGCCGCAAGTGGGAGACGGTCCGACGCTGATCGGCCACTCAACCCGGCACTAGGGTGGAGGTCACCAGCCTGACCAGGCCTGCATCCGGTGCGCAATATCGGTGAGGTGTGCTGCTACTTCCGCGTTCAGGGAGGGGAAGCCCTCCCCAGGGAAATACACCTCAACCAGCCCGTAGAGTGGCTGATTCAGGGACAGTTGCTCCTGAATGCGCTGCTCGGGCCGGTAGTGCACAAGGGTGTTGCGGAATCCCCGGTGCGCCTGGTCCATCCGTACGCTCGTTGGCGCGGTGAGGATCTCGTCCAGCAGTGCTCGCGCTGACAACCGGAGTCTCGGTCCATATTCCTTGGCAAGCTTGCGCAGGCTTGAGAGGACGTGATGCAGCGTTATGTAACGCAGCTTCGAGACGGTTACAGCCGATGGCCCTTCGGCGTCGTCGGCCAGCAGGACGTCGACCACGCTGAGCGCGCAGGTAAGACCCGTCAGGGCTGCTTTGAGCTCTTCCGGGAGGGCCGGGTCGAAGGCTTGCCGGTAGGTCTTCTCAGCGCGCACCTCTCTATCAGCCAGATCGGTGGCCTTCAGGGTGTCCATGAAGGACTCTCCAGCCCACGGTAGTTCATCCGTCGCCGCGGACGCGTAACGACCTAGTTCCGCGGCAACGTCGTGGAGTTCACGGCGGAGTGCGGCAGGATTTCGGATCTGCTGCGGTGAGAAGCCGAGGAAGAAGTTCGCGACGTGGGAGGTCGAGATGACCCGGCCGCGGCAGCGCCACAGGACGAGGTCCTTCTCGAGGGGACGGGCAAGTGGCAGCCAGGTGTTGTTCAGGAACTCCTCACGGTGGGCCTCAATGATGCGCTCGAAGTCCTTGCCGATGTCGGGCAGTTGCTTTTTCGTGTCGTCGAAGAGTTTCACGGAGTGGCGCGCGCGTTCGATGGCCGCAGCGCAGTCGTAGGCCAGCTGTTCGGCGAGGGCCGGCTTGATCGCCTGCAGCGCCCGATGGGACTCGTGGACGACGAGACAGATGTAGTTGTGCATGCCGTACATGGGGACGACCGCCCGGTCTCCGGCGGCCAGTACGCCCTGCATGAAGCGCCGCAGGAACATCAGGTCCTGTGCGATCAGCCCAAGCGCGATGTCATCGCCGTGCGAGGTGTTCGTCGTCATTGCGGTGCACTTCCTGCGAGTTGCCTGTGTTGAGGGGGTATGCGGTGTCAGCGTTGCGGTGAGACAGCTGTGCGGGCACCAGGTTTTACTGTGCACAAGATCCGCTTCGCTGCCCGCGCTACCGTGACCGGTTCGGGCGAGGTCCCGGTGAGGGCGCGGGTGCGCGAGGGCAGGGGACGGGGCGTACTCGTTTGGTGCGTCGGGGGCCCTTTAGCCGGGCCGGGAGAGGCCGGGCGCCAGCCGAGTAGGAGCGCTCTACCCGCTGCCCGGGACGGCGTTGCTTTCACCCGTGGTCCACGGTTTCGCGTGCTGGGTCGTCCGAGTCGACGGCGCCGGTGGCGTCCCGACCGAAGAGGCCGTCTTGCCCTGACAGTCCCCTGCGCAATGGAGCGCTGCCTCTGGTGCGGTGTGGGGCGGAGATCACGCGCTGTTCCTTTCCGTGGGATCGGGTCATCTGCCGGGCTTCGGCTCGTATGGCTGTACGCCGTTCACGGCCAGCTAGGTCAGGTAGAACGGGAGCAGAGTGCGCATGAGCTGTTCGCCACGCGTGGTCAGGGCAGTGAAGTCGGCTTGGTTCATCGCCTTGAAGTTGGTTGGGTAGGTGGCGACTCGCTCTCGCGGTACGAGGTCGGCCGGAGGGGCGGGCAGCCGGTGGTCTTTCATGCCGAGGTAGGCAAGGGTGAATCCGTCGATGCGGCCGGTGGCACCCCACTCATGGAGCCGGGCGCGCCCGGCGTCCTGGTTTTTGCGATGGACGGTCTCGAAGGAGCGGGCTACGCGTCGTGCGATGAAGTGCGGTGCTTGGGAGGGCAGTTCTCCCTGCCCTGCGTCACAGGCGATGACGTAGGGCACGTTGAAGACCTGCGGGGTGAAGGCGGCGTTGCGGCCGGGTTCGAGGACGGACAGGCCGAGGTTGTCGAAGACCCCACCGTCGGTCAGCAGGACGGTGTGGCGCTGGAGTTGGCCGGCGCGTTCGAAGGTGAAGGTGCGTTCCATGGCCGGCAGGAGGAGGGGGAAGGCGGCGGAGGCGGCGACTGCGGTGGCGACCTGGACGGGTTCGGTGATGGTGCCGTAGCGGGAGCAGCTGCTGAGGGCGCTGCCGAAACGGACGGCGTTGGTGGTGGCCAAGTCAGTGGCGGTGATGACGGTGTGGAGGCCGGGGTAGGTGACCTGGTCCATGGTCTTGGTGCCGAAGGCGCGCTCGGCCAGGAGCGTGGCCAGGGCGTCGGTGCGATTCGCCGTGCGGGTGACGGCGACGGTGCGGGAGAAGAGTCCTTTGGCCCGGGCCCGGGTTGCGGCGGTGAGGTTGCGGGCTGCGGCGGCGGGGGTGAGAGCCTTGCGGAGGATGTCCCATTGCAGGCCGGTGCGCAGTAGTTCGGTGGTGCGGGCGTCGAAGTCGGCGAAGTCGGCGGGCCCGTAGGCCCACAGGGCGGCCAGGAGGGAACCACCGGAGATTCCGGAGACGACGCGGACCTGGGCGAGGAGGTCGCGGTCGTTGAGGGCGCGCAGGCAGCCGAGGTGGAATGCGGCGGCGCGGGAGCCTCCGCCGGACAGGGCGAGGCCGATGGTGCGGGTCATGGGCGGGCGTCGTCCGATCGGCGTGGGGCAGGCAGGCGGTGGGGCTGGGTGGCGTAGCCGCCGGGCCACCAGGTGATATCGAGTTGGCCGGGCCGGATGCCCGCCGGTGCGGGGGCGGGGGTGTCGGTGCGGTCGGCGAGGCGGGCGTAGAAGTGGGGTGGCTGGTTGTCCTCGAGCCAGGCCTTCCAGATGGGGGCGGGGCCGCCTGCGATGAGAACGAGGGCGCGGGGCGGGGTGTCCTCCAGAGGCAGGGTGAGGGTGTCCATGGCGGCAAGGTCGGTGGGGCTGGGGCGAGCTGGGCCGTGTGGGTGGGTGTGCCACATGCCGAGGAAGCGGGTGGTGGCCTGGGTGGCGGTGCGGCGGGCCGCGAGGTGTTCTCGGACGCCGGTGGTGCCGTGCTCGAAGTGGTGCTCGCTGAGCAGGGAATCGGGCGGCGGGCCGGTGGCTTCATCGATCCACAGAATGCCGGTGGCGTCGTCGATGGCACCCAGGAGCATGCCGCCGGTTTCCACCCGAGGGCCGCGGACGCGGGCGCCGCGGCGGGCTTCGGCGCGCATTTCGGTGAGGGCGGCGGTGCTGATGCGGACCTGGTACCCGCCTTCCTCGGTCAGGACGGTGTCGTTGGGCCAGGTCCACCAGCGGGCGCCAGCCGGGGTGGGGTCGTGGGGACCGGCGGGTGAGCGGACGGTGAGGGCGGCCATGGTTCGCTCGGGTTCGGGGGTGTTCAGGGCGTGCAGGATGCCGGTCATGAGCTGTCCGGCCAGGCCGGTGACGTCGGCTGCGGAGCCGGTGAAGGTCGCGTCCGAGCAGCCGGGTTCGGGTTGGAAGAGGTCGGTACGCGGCTGGGCGGGGAAGAAGTCGTCGAGCATATCGGCGTGGGCGCCGGTGGCCTCGGCGCGGGAGGCGAGGGCGGTGCGGCGCAGAATGTCGGTGCCGCCGCCGGTGGCGCGGGTGGGTGAGAGGGCGGCGATGCCGCGGCTTGCCTGGTGGCCGATCATCACTGTGGCCAGGGGCGGCCAGGCAGCGGAGTCAGTGGCGCGGGCGGCTTCCAGGTAGGCGCGCACGATGCGGTTGGCGGTGGCGTCGACGATGAGGTCGAAGGAGTGCACGTCGGCGTCGGCAAGGGTGGTGATGATGTTGCCGGTCAGCGGTTCGACGCGGGTGGTGTGCGGGGCGATGGTGGACAGCCGCGCGGCGAGCGTGCGGCATTTGGAGCGGCCGATGTCGGTGTCCGTGTAGGGCTGGCGGGCGAGGATACCGGGGTGGACCAGCCCTTGGTCGGCGACGGTGACGCGGGCAGCTGCGGCGCGCACGCACATCTCTGCGACGGGGGCGCCCAGGGCGCCGGATCCCAGGACGAGGATCTGCTTGCCGGCCAGCCAGGCGGCCGGGGTGCCGGCATCGCGGCGCACGGTGACCTGCGGGCGGGCTTCCTGGATGCGGGCCCACCGGGTGGGCAGGCTGTCCAGCCATTTTTTGCTGGTCTGCTCGAGGAAGTTCTGGCCCAGTTCGGCCAGCGGCGGGTAGTCGTCGAAGGCGGCCGCGGACAGGCGGCCCATGATGTCGGCCAGGTCGGGGAGGTTCCAGGCGACCAGGTGGGGCAGCAAGTGGTCGCTGCCGGCGATGCCCCGGGAGGGCGTGCCGATCAGGAGGTAAAGGGGGGCGACGGGGGTGTCGTCGTCCGGGTCGGCGGCGGGCAGCAGGACCGTGCGGTTGCGATCGGCGGCCACGCCGATCAGACCGAGGATCATGGCGGGCGTGATGCCTTCGCCGGCCAGGACTGCGGTCAGCTCGCGGGCCGTATTGGGGTATTCGAAGGTCAGGTGCCGGGCGGTGATCAGGGCGGGGGCGAGGAAGACATCCGCGTCCGGCGGCAGGCCGGCCGTCTGGCGGGCTTGTTCGGCGCTGGTGGGCCAGGAGCCCAAGGGCAGCCAGCCGACGACGTCCTGGCGGTCGTCGCGGACCCGGTGCAACAGGGCGGCGCCGATCCAGGGCGTGTCGGTGGCGTTGGGGGCGTCGTGGCGGACGACCAGCAGGCCCGCGGCCTGGCGGGTCAGGGCGTTGGGCGGGTGAAGCGGTTCGCCGGGGGTGTCGAGCTCGCCTGCGGCGGCGGCCTGGAACCAGTCCCAGACGCGGCTGATGAAGCCATACATGCCGTCGGCCGGATCCCATTCGGTGGCCGGTGAGCGGTACATACACAAGTTGTGGGCCCAGTTGACATGGGGGGCGCCGGCGAAGCGGGTGTGTGCGGTGCGGACCCGGGGCACGTCGAAGGGGAAGGCGGGCGGGATCAGCAGGGTGATCGCCTCGCGCCGCTTGAAGTGCAGGCCGGCGGGGGTGGGGGGCAGGGTGGAGCAGTCCACGCCGAGGCGGGCCTCGATCCAGCCGGGATACCCGCCGGATTCGTCGGCGAGGGTGATGCGGCCCAGCTCGATGGCACGGTTGGCTGCGGCGATCCGCTCGAGCTGGGCAACGGCCGATTGCTGCCCCCGTGTTGCCTGCTGCAGCAGGAGGAGGTGACTCACACGGCACCGAATCCGACGGAGGTGGCGGGCACGGCCTCGTCACCACGGGCTTGGCGCACCGCTTCTCGGCCCGCTTCGATACCGCGTGGCTGCGGAAGATCCGCCACGGCCTGCGCCGAGGGGACGCTGCGTGTCACCCCCAGTGCGGCCAGCAGGGCACCCCTACCGCCGGTCAGGACGGCGGACTTCTCGACGAGTTCCCCGGTGGCCACCAGGTCCAGGCCCAGGCCCGGCTCGAGGGCGAAGACCACCGGGCGGGGATCGTCCTCGGTGGGGTGCTCTCCCGTGCACAGCACGGGCAAGTCGGTGACGCTCTTCTCGTAGGCCTCGCGGGCGAGGCGGTGCGGCGGGTTGTCGCCGCTCTTGTCGCTCGGCCTGAAGGGCCGGGAGCTGGCGATCACACGGGCATCGGGCCGGGCATACGCCTTCAGCTGGTCGAGGACGTCCTGCTTGAGCTCCTCGACGCCGTCCTCCCCCGGCGCGTACATGACCTTCTTGGAGCAGTGGTGCGGCGAGAGCAGGACGTCCCACCCGACCCGCTCGGTGCGGTCGTGGGACTCGCTGTAGTCGAGGATCTTCTTGATCGTCGGGTAGGCGAGGTCGCCCAGCAGCAGGACGCGGCCCTCCGTGCCGTCCTCGGCGGTCAGCTTGAGCTGCAGGGCGAGCGAGGTGTCGTTGCGCTCGCCGGCGCAGTCGCCGCGGAACGGGGCGTGGACGAAGGCCTCGAACCGGCCGGAGACGTCGGTGCCGTCGACGGTGGTGATCGGATTGCCAGGGGTGGTGAAGTAGGCGTCCGGCAGTTCGGCGTAAGAGTGCTGGTCGCGGTCGTCGTCGTAGCCGATGATGCGGACCTTGTCGCCGCTGTCCGGTTCCTTGCCCGCCTTGACGGCCTTGAGGGTGGCCTGCACGCGGCGTTCGACTTCGTCGTGGAAGAGCTGGGCGTCCGGGCACATCGGCGTGTCCTCGTCGAGCTCGCGCCACAGCCGGGGCGTCGCCCAGATCTCGCCGATGTGGATCGGGCTGTCGAGCAGGTCGCCGAATCCGCCGCAGTGGTCCTTGTCTGCGTGGGTGAGCGCGAACAGCGCCAGGTAGGGGGTCTCGCCGTCAGGCTGCTTGGGCAGCGTGTCGGCCAGTCGGTCGATGACCGCGGCCACGACCGCGTCGTCCTGGTCGGCGGCCTTCATGTCATGCAGATCGACCTGCATGACCAGGTCGTCGCCCAGCGCGACGGTGGTGGAGTCGCCGGTGCCGACCGGCCAGAACACCACGCCCTGTTCGGGAAGTTCCGCCTCGACCATGTCCTACCTCTTCACGCCATTGTGATCAACAAGCTGGAAAAGCACACGCCTTCGCCGTGACGTCCAGGTGTACCACCCGCCACTGACAACAGCCCCCGCGATGGACACCGACAGCAGCCGCCCTTCGGGTTCGGTGCGTCTCTACCTCGGCCACGTCGAGTTGGTCCGCGTCCAAGGGACTGCGTCCGCGAGTTCGCCACGCCACGTGCTCGATGAGTGGTGTGCGCCAGCCATCTGGCGTGGCCTTCAGGGGCGTTGCCTGGGCTGGGCGGAGAGGCAGGAAGCGGCGGACGGCCGCGCCTGCCAGCACGGCCGTCTGAAGCCCGGGCTGCGTTGACTGCAGGATTGCGAGCCGGGACACGCTTGTAGCAGGCTCCGCCGCTCTCCCGCAGCCCGTGCGCCCTACCCGATCAGAGCCGCGCGTAGCCGTTCCGCCAGGGGATTCAGATCACCCGCTTCGGCGGCTCGCAGCGCAGTGAAGTAGGCGGGGCGATCAGCTGCCAGGTCGGCGGCAACGCCTCTACGGCAGAGTTCGAAGGCTGCCTGATCGAGGATGATGCGCGCCAGGCGACCGTTGCCGTCTGGGAACGGCATGATCGATACGAACTCGTGATGGAACCACGCAAGTGCGCGGAGGACGACCTCTCTGTCGGCTCCTACGGCTTCTGCGTACGCGTGACGCCATCTGTCGAACAATGAGGCCAACGCGTCTTCAATCTGCTCAGGCGGCAGGCCCGCGTGGAGGAACTCGCCGTCCGAGTCGACGACGTAGGTCTGCATCGCTCGGACCCGGCCGCCACGGACCGGCGGCACAACAGGCTCGCTGTTTCCCTCTGCGAGGGGGATGTTCTCGAACATGGCGGCGTGCAGCAGCCTGATCAGCGAGCTGTCGAGCCTGGCCACGGTTGGGAGCCGCGCAGCGATCTGTTCGTCCTGCAGCTCGTTACGGAGCAAACGCTGGATCCTGTCCTGCTGGTCGGTGTTGAAGAATGCGACCTGTTCCTCAGGGCTCATGGGGATTCTGAGGAATTCCAGACGCAGCCCGTAGCCCCGGGGATCGTCCAAGGCGGCTCGTATGCGTTCCACATTGAAGATCTCGTCGTAGGGCCCTCCGAGCGCGAGCAGTTGGGCGCGCTCCCCGACAGTGAGGTGCTGGTTGACCAGGAAGATGAACCCATCAGCCTTGTTCGCCTTGACGCCCAGGAGATCGCTCTTGTACTTCTTCCTGATCTCGGCGAAAGAACTGGCCGTCGTGGGGAAGTAGACGGCTGCGACGTATGTCTTGTCGTCGCGCCGGAGGAGAATGTCCTTCTTCCCGTCTGGGCCGCCCAGAGGCGCCTGCGGCTGGATGTCCGTGTAGCCGCTGATACGAAGGATCCCGGCGCATAGGCGCTCGGCGAGAACCTGGCCAAATCGCCAGTGGTGGAGAGCCAGTTCTGTCAACACCGCCGCATCTTAACTACGGACGGGCGTTGGAGGACTGGGGCGTCACGCAACAAGGCGTCGCCCAGGGCAGCGACACGCTGATCCTCGACTCGGCCTGGACAGTCCCTTGAGAGCAGAGCGGCGGCTCGCTGTCGCCTCGGTCGCTGTCCTTCAGTGGTTCGACGGGTACCGACAGTTCTGCATTACCGAGGGGCCGGCTCCGAAAGCGTTCAGCGCCCGAGACAAGGCCGGCGACGACCGCTCCCGTGATGAGATTGCCGACCAATGTCGTGCACCAGGTACGCCCAGATCTGGGGCTGGGGATCTCAAGAAGCACCCACGCGCCTCCGCCTGGGGCTGGGGAAGGTCCTGAGGAGAGCCGCCGGTAGCGCGACTAGCTGTTTGTCGTCGCGCGCGAGGAAGCTTCGCCGTTCAAATTGCTTGAACGCTGCCTCAACGTCCCGGTCATGGGAGCCGTCTGCTGCTTAGACGTCATCTCATTTGGTGAGTCGGCGGTAGCAGATCAGGGTGCAAGCGATGCTGGTGAAAGCCAGGAAGTGCTCGGCTTTGCGCTCGTAGCGGCGGTGCAACCGGCGGCATCCAGCGAGCCACGACATCGTGCGCTCTATGGTCCAACGGTGACGGCCCAGGCGGGTCGAGGACTCGACGCCCTTACGGGCGATGCGGTGCCTGATACCGCGCCCGCGTAACCATCGCCGCAGGTGGTCGTAGTCGTAACCCTTGTCGGCGTGGAGCTTTCCCGGTCTGCGCCGTCGGGGTCCGCGCCGGGAGCGGATCGGCGGTATGCCCTTCACCAGCGGGATCAGCGCCTGGCTGTCGTGCAGGTTCGCTCCCGAGATTCCGGCGGACAGGGGCAGACCGGTCCGTTCGGTGATCAGGTGGATCTTCGAGCCGTACTTGCCCCGGTCGACAGGATTCGGACCTGTCAGCTCCCCCTTTTCAGGGCCCGCATGTTCACCGAGTCGATCGCGCAGCGAGACCAGTCCAGCTCGCCGCGGGCGCCGAGCTCGTCGAGGACCAGGCGATGCAGCTTCGCCCACACTCTGGCCTTCGACCACTCGGCGAAGCGTCGGTGCGCGGTCGCTCCCGACGGCCCGAACGACGCGGACGGCAGCTGCTGCCACGTGCAGCCCGACGTGGCCACGAACACGATCGCCGCCAGCACCTCCCGGTCACCGTGCCGGCGTCGGCCGCCGCCCTGAGGCCGCGATGGAGCCTCTGGGACCACCCGCTGGAACAGCTCCCACAACTCATCCGGCACCAGCCGCTCAACGATCGAAACCACGACCGACAGCCTACCGATCCAAATGAGATGACGTCTTAGGCGTGCAGTCTGGCGGGGACGGCTGGGTGGAGTGTGTGGTGGGCGTTGTGCGCGCGGCTTGAATGGCGGCGGTGATGTCGGGGCGGCCGTAGCGGTCGGTGAGGGTGGCGAGGGTGTCGATAAGGTGGTTCTTGGCGTCGTCGGTCAGGCCTTCGGCGAAGGCGTGGAGCAGGCGTGCCAGTGGCGCCCACTGGCCCTGCGGCGCATACGCGGCTGCCTGAGCGAACAGGTTCTCAAGGCGGGTGAGTGTGTTGGTGTCGATGGTTTGTGGTGCGGTGGCGAACCAGTAGGAGAGGGCGAGTGAGGGGTCGCTCATCAGGGTGTCGCGCAGGGTATGGGCGTGGTCCAGGCGGCGGGTGTGTTCGGCGTGACGCTGTTGGAGGTCGTGCAGGTGTTGTTGGTGGTTGTGCGCGGCCTGGACGGCGCCGGGTTCTGCGGTGAGGTGGACGTGGCCCCAGAGGAGTCGGATGGGCAATGTGGGTAGGTCGATGGGGCGGCCGAGGACGGTGTTGATGCGGGCAGTGGCCGGTACGGCGTCGGTGGCGAGGTAGTCGGCGGTGATGGTGCGGGCGATTTCCAGGGCGTGGTCGGCCGCGGCCGCGTGAGGGCTGTGGTGCGGGCGGGGTGAGGGGAGTTCTTCCCAGGCCCCGGTGAGAGTGAGGGTGAAGGAGTGGCCAGGCAGGGCGGTGGGTGCCGGGCAGGTCAGGTCGAGGGTGCCTGCTCGGGGTGTGGGCCAGCCGCCGTGTCTACGACGTGGCCGGCGCATGGTGCAGCGTTGCTGGTGCTGTCGGGTCGGCTTCTCGCAGGGCGATGACGAGTGCGTCGCGCAGTCGGGTGCGTGCGGTGGGCTGTGTGCCGAGGTGCGCGGGTTCCCATCCGTAAGCCATGTGGTTGAGAGTGAGGAAGCGCGGTGCGAGGTAGGTGCGGTCGGTGTCGGAGCGGAAGACGGCTTCGGTGAACGTCTGCAGGATGACGGGTCGTAGCCGGTCGTGGGTCAATGCACTGTCGAGCCAGGTACTGACTGCGCGTTGCAGGTCTGGGTCGGCTTCCTTGTCCAGGGCGCAGCGCCATCCAGTGAGGGCGAACGGGCCGGTTTCGCTGCCGGCTCGGGCCAGGAGGAGGGGGGTGCCGTCCATGGTGGTGCGGCCGGCGAGGTGGAGGAATGTGCGGCGGGCGGCTGCGGTGGAGTGGGGCTGGGAGGCGGCGAACCAGGTGGTGAGGGTGGTTCGGATGGTGTCCTGGTGGGCGGGCTGGTCCCACAGTTCGGTCAGGGCGTCTCCGACTGCATCCGTGACGGCTTGGTGGGTGGTGTGGGCAGCGAGTTCGGCCAGTCGTTTGAGGGCGATCTGGGGGTAGGCGTGGCCGAGTTGGGCCAGGGCGTCGGCGAGGGCCTGTTTGAGGATGATGGGGGTGCTGCCCCGGTGCATGGGTTCGTCCGTGTCGGGGGCCTTGGCCCAGGCGAGGTACTGGGCGCGGGCACGTTTGCCGGCGGTGGGGTCGATGGCTGCGGCAACCAGCAAGTCCGTGGCCTTGCCGCGCAGGTTGCGGGTCTTGGCCCAGTGGGTGGCGATTGCGCGCAGGACGGTGAAGCTCTGCTTGGCAAGGGTGTAGCGGGTGGCCCACTGGGCGACGCGCTCGGCCAGGGGAACGCCGAGGTCGGGTGGCAGTGATGCGGCCTGTTCGGCGGTCCAGCGGGTGAACGCGGCCACGTGGTGAGGGCGGTCGACCCAGAAGTAGTCGACGACTGCCTCGGCGTAGCCGGGTTTGAGGAAGTGGATGCGGTCGTCGTCACCGAGTTCCGCGCCGATGGTGTGAGTGAGTTCGATGATGCCGGGGCCCTGCTGTCCGCAAACGGCAGTCGGGGTGTCGTCGAGTGCCTCGCCGAGTGTGGTCTGGGCTTCATAGATGGCCTCGGCAGGCGCGCCGTCGAGGGCGGCCGCGGCAAGCAGGTAGTTACGGTGGGCGCTGTTGGGATGATCGGTGTGCCAGGTGCGCAGTACGGTGCGCCAGTTGTGGGTGGATTGGATGACGGCTTCGACAAGCTCCTTGAAGGGTTTGGGCTCGCCGGTGGAGTCGTCGAGGCTGACCGCGGTGATGATGACGCGGGCGAGTCGTGCGGCCTCGGCTGGTGTGGCTTGGTGGAGCTGTCTGGTGATGGCCTCGTCGGCACACCACTTCTCCAGGTCGCGGACGGGCGGCCGGTGTCGTTCCAGGTGGGTGTGGAGCACGTCGAGAGCGGCAGGCGGGGCAAGGAAGTGGGCCAGTTCGGTGGCTTCGCCCGCGACCGTCATCCATGTGTCGGTGTGGGTGACCACGACGACGTAGGACCGCATGGCGCGCAGGTGGTCGGCCGCTTCGCGCAGGTGGAGCCCGAATCCTGGGCGCAGTGTTTCTTCTTCGTCTCTCAGATCCAGGATCCAGCCGGTGTCCTCGTCTTTGAGGCCTTCGAGTTCGACCCGCTCATTGGGTTCGCGGCGGACTTGCCGGATGTCTTTGACCCGCTGGTGGGTGAGTGTGTGCAGGGCGGTGGTGTAGCGGCCGGTGCCGGCGGTGCTGTGGATGACGGCGGCCCGGTGTACATCGAGGAGTGCGTCGATGGCTTTCGTCGCCTGGTCGTCGGGCAGGTAGGGGTGGAGGCGGGCCTTGATCCAGTCGTCGGGCAGAGGTGTTCCCCGAAGGCGTTGGATCTCATTGATGTTCTGGACTGCGACGGCTGTTCCGTAGTTGTTGCCGACGTTCTGCACGGTGCTCGCGCCGTCGTCCGGGACTGTGCCGGGTGGCGTCGTGTGCAGGGCGGGAACGTCAGTGGTGGGGCTGACCAGTCCGGGCAGCGTGGCGGCGGGTGAGGTGCTGTCGCTGTTGTCTGGAGAGTCGGGGGTCTGTGGCCGGGCGTCAGTGACGGGAGTATGGGCGGACGGCTGGCTCCCGCTCTGGGGCTCCGTGTGTGCTTCGTGACCAGAAGACGGCTGGGTGGCCGAGGCGAGCTCGGAAGCGTCGTGGGGCGCGGACATGGTCGGCGCGGCGTCCTGTTCGGCAGGTTCGGGTACTGGCACGGATCAGCCCTTCAAAGCGGTCGGGTGTGCCGCGGCACGGACGCACAGGCACATGTTGGCTGGGCGGTTGCCGTGTTACTGCCGGGTGATCCGCCTGCCCCTCATACCGATGAGCTTGCCTCCGGCCTCGACCGTGTCCACGTCCTGGATGACGCGGGAGTTCCCGGCGATGACATCGCTGTCCATACCCGTGGCCTCGCCAGTGACGGTCTTGACTGTCTGGTGGACGAACGGGCCGGAGGCGGGCCGGTCTTCGCCCTCGAAGGTCAGGTGCTGGCGGTAGATGTCCTCCAGAGCGGTGCGGGCGCGGGCCAGGTTTCGCAAGAGCTTGTGATCGGAGGTGCGTACCTGGACGGTGCCGTCGGCGTAGTCGGCGAGGGCTTCCTGCAGCAGTTCCAGTTCGCCTCGCCGGGCCTGCAGCACGTCTTCGGACGGCTCCAGCGGCAGTTGAAGCGTTCCCACAAGGCCGGCGGGCATGATGACGTCCGTCTCGGGCTCAGATCCGCGTGAGGTGAGCAGACGATCCAGGCGCTGGAAGAGGAACGTCAAGGTGGCGGGCAGGACGGAACTGATCACAGCGATCTCAGCCGGATCCGGCATGCTGAACTCCCCCGGGCTTCAGAATGAAGGACCGTCCGATTCTTTCCGACACCGGGCAAGACCGAGGGGCCTTTCGGGAAGACGGCAAAAAAGGCACTCCCCACTCGCCCCTTCCGCCTGTTCGGCTGGATTTCGACGACTATATATTCGGCCAGATGTCCGGTCAGTGGGGGTCCCTTTCACGCTGGTCCGGTGCGGCCAGGGGCGCGTGCCCGTGCTGCCGGTAGGGGGCTTCTTCGGGGAATCGTTCCACTCGGGCTTGCCTGTAGGCCACGTCGAATGACGTCGTGTCACTGCTCCTCATGGACCGCCGAAGAGCTCGCCAGCTCGTGACGGGATCGAGAATGCAGCGCAGCAGATGAAGTCGCATTAACAAAGCGTCCCCACGCCCTGGGTGTCAGGCGGACTGTTCCCGGCATCCGTAAACGGAATGACAATCTCGCAGGAGTTTTCCGCCACCCAGTCCTGCGATCTCACGTGAATTTCGAGTCACATGATTCTGTTGTTGTTGAAGGGATTTGGATGTCCCGGGTCGGATGCAGTGCATTTCGGCCACGGGGCCGGGTGGGTTGAGGTGTCGTCTGGTGACGGGTCGCCCGGACGATTGGTCCCGGGTGGAGGGACAGGGGCTGCCGCCCTTCAGCCGGTGTGCGGAGGTGAGGGATGGGTGGTCGGGGGCCGCCGCCACAGAACGGTTCTACTCATGAGGGGCGGTGATGCCGGTGATGTCGCCGCCCCAGTTGCTCGGGTTGTACTGCAGAGTGACCCGCCAGCGGTGGTCGGTGAGGCGCTGCTGCTCGGCGGCGATGGCTGCCCCGAGGGTGGTCAGCCCTGGGTCGAGGGCGACTGCTCGGCGACGCCACGTTCAGCCTGACGCCGGCGGACCCCGCTGCGCCAGGGCGATCGGGACGTTCATCCCACAGATACCGACATCGCGACGGGCCTGCCCAGTGCTCGCACCCCCGGTTCGACGCAGGGCCTACCCGGGCGCGGCACAAGTGGCTGGGACGCGTTCCGCCGCACCCGCGGGGGCGGGGTGCGCACCCGGATCGATCCGCACGGATGCCCCGGGGGATCCGTCCGGATGGTCATGAACCCAGGACAGGCCGCCGATGTCGAGCCGGTGGCGGGTCCGGGTGACGGCGACGTAGGCGAGGCGAGCCTCGCCCTCGTCGATGGGACCGGGCACCGGGCGGCCGGTGGCGTCCTGCTGGTCGCCGTCCTTGGGCGGGGTGAAGTCGTCGGCGATCTTCACGCCGGCCCATTCGCGGCCCTTGGCCTTGTGGGCGGTGGAGACGGTGACGTCGGCCTGCTGTTCGGGGACGAGTTGGTCGACCGCGGTCAGGATGGCGTCCGTGCCGTGGGTGTCGACCAGGTCGACGAACGGCTGCAGGTCGCGTCCGGCCGGATCGTGGGCGGCGTAGTCCTGCAGCTCGCCCCAGGAGGGGAACAGGAGCAGTTCGGGGTGGGTGGTGCGGTGGCCTTCTTTGAGGTCGCGGGCGGCCAGGGCCAGAACGCGCAGGCCGTCTCCTCCCCCGGCCAGTCCCACCCGGTGTCCGGCGGACAGCAGGTCCATCGCCTGGGCCATGGCGCCGACGTTGGTGCGGCACAGCACCGCGTCAGGCCGGGTGAGGGGGCCGAGTTCGGTGGGCACCGTCTGGGTTCCGGTGAGGCGGATCGGGGCGTCGGCGATGTGCAGCCAGCGGTTGGCCTCTTCGGCCAGCAGCGGGCCGAAGCGGAAGGACTGCGACAGGGCAAGCTGGGTGCCGTCGAAGCCGGTCATGACGTCCTTGGCGCCCCGCCACTGGTAGATGGCCTGGGCGGAGTCGCCGACCATGACCAACTGGGCGTGCTCGCGCTGGGCGAGGAAGATCTGTTCGACGACGGGGTTGGTGTCCTGGGCTTCGTCCAGCAGGAGGAAATCGGCGTCGATCCTGGGCCCTGTGAGAGCCCAGATCTTCAGGTAGTGGTCGTGGTCGAAGCGGACCGCGCCCTCCTCGGGGTGTTGCAGATCGGCCCAGGCCTTGCGGGCGAACGGCACCACGTGCCGGGCGAGTTGGGTGTGCAGGTCGGCCTCTTCCAGGCCGCGCAGGCGCGGGACGTGGTGGCGGGTGATGGCGGGGTCAGCGGTGTGGCAGAAGCGGGCCACGGTGCGCAAGGTGGCGTAGGACAGGGCCTTGGGTGACAGGTCGCGTTCGCCGATGCGGATTGCTTTTGTGATGCCGAGAGCCTGTCCGGTCTGCCAGGCCGGGCGGCGCGGCGCGCCCAGTCGGCGGGTGTAGCGGTGGCCGACGGCGGCGTAGGCCAGGGCGTGGGCGGTCTTGCACCAGACGTTGGCGGGGAAGCGGGCGCGCGCGTCCTGGGCGATGGCCCGGTTGTAGGCGAGGTAGCGGCCGCGGCGCTGGGTGGTGTGGGCGAGGAGGGCCAGGGTGGTGGTCTTGCCGGTGCCTGCGCCGGCCTGCAGGGCCAGGTGCTCGCCTGCGTGGAAGGCGTCGGCCGCGGCGCTCTGTTCGTCGGTCGGATTCACTGCGGGGCTCCGGGGATGTGGGTGAGGGCACGTCCGACGGCCGCCAGCAGGTGGGCGGGCAGTGTGCCGGCGAGCAGGTCCAGGATCGCCCGGTCGAGGCGGGCGGCCTCGACGTCGGTGTGCCGGTCCAGGGCGCGGTGGATGGCGTGCCGGATTAAGAGTTCCGGGGGCTGTCCCGTGCGGTGGGCGGTGTCGCAGATGGCGGCGTGTACGGCGGGCGGGAAGTCGATGTTGAGCAGGATCTGCCCGTCCGTGTCCGGGTAGTGCGTGGTGATCACGTCCACCGGTAGTCGTGCCCCGACACGGTGGCGCAGACGGTGCGCGGCCCGGCCGGGCGTCTTGGCGCGCACGAGGGTCATGAGGCGGGTGGCGTCATGGTTGGTCGCGAGCGGCAACAACCGGGCAGCGTGGTGGAGTTCGGCCGCCGTCAGCGGCCTCGTCAGGGCGACTTCGAGGGCATGGTGCGCCACCGTCACGCCTCCCGTCGGTGGTTGGGCGCGGCGTGTGGGAGGCGGGTGTGGATGTGCGCCGCGTGCAGGAGGGGGTCGAAGACCTGCCAGTCGGCCAGGGCGAGGTCAGCGGCGCCGGGGGCCGCGGCGTGGGCGGGGCAGCGCTGGGTGCGCCAGCGCAGCTGTTCCGCGTACGGCAGGCGGCTGAGGTCGTAGACGGCCATCAGGGTGGCGGGCAGGGTCACCTGGCCGCACTGCGGGCCGGCGGGCAGCAGGGTCCAGCGACCTGCGGCCGTGTGAGCAGCGAGCACGGGCTGGGGGCAGCGGCGGCGCTGGCGGGTCTGGGCCACGCACCGGATCTCCTCCAGCGGCCGGTCGGCGAGATAGCGGCCCAGCAGGAGTTGCACCACGGCCCGGGCGGGACGGCGGGAGTCGGCGGCCTGCTCCTCGCAGGCGGGGTCGGACGGGGCAGGCGGGGTGAAGGCGCCGGTGTCGATCAGTCGGCGGGAGCGGACGGCAAGCTGGCGGCGTACCGCCTCGACGTGCGGGCTCAGCTGGACGGTTGCCGGTACGGAGCGGCCGGGACACAGCACGGTGTGCGGGATGCGGCACCAGGCGCTGCCGTCTGCGTGGGGGTGGGCGATGCCGCAGCTCAGGTGCCAGCGGCAGGACTCGGGGATCTGAGCGGTGGCCAGTTCGTCGGGGTGCAGGGCGATGGGCCGCTGGTCGCTGCAAAGGTAGACGTCGATGCGGTTGCCGCACAGGCGGCAGCGGACGCTCTGGCCACAGCGCAGCAGGCGGCTGGGGCTGGTTGCGGCCACCCGCAGCGGGCGGCGGGCGCGGGTGGTGCGGGGGCTGCCGTCCCAGTGGCGGCTGGTGGTGTTGGGGCACATGGACCGGACCGTGCCAGGCAGCGCGCCGAAGCGGCGGGGACGGCGGAGGCGCGTCCCCCGGTCAGCCCATCCGGGACGAACATGCATGCGAGTTGCCGATTGACCGTTCGGCGCCTGCTCGCCGGTTCGGGTGATTCATGGGCGGGCTCGGCGGGGTCAGGAGCCCTTCGCCCCGGGCGGGGTGTGGTCGTCGCAGAGGGTGCCCAGCAGGTGCTCGATGGGGACGTCGAAGGCGTGAGCGAGGGCGTGCCAGGTGGTGACGCTGCCGGTGGTGCGGCCGTGCTCCAGGTCGATTAGGGTGCGGCGGGCCAGGCCGCTGCGGTCGGCGAGTTCGTCGAAGGTCCAGCCGCGCTCGCCCCGCAGGCGCGCGAGTTCGACGCGCAGCGCGGTGAGGTCGGGATCGGGCGGCAAGATCGTCACCCCACCATCCGACGGTGCAGGACCCTGCCCTGTCAGTGCAGACCTCTGCACTATTTCTGCAGGTGGACGCCGCGGCCGCCGGCACTGCACGAGTGCAGAGATCTGCACTACGGTGCGGCCGACTCCCGCGCTCGCCTGACCGGGAGGACGCCACACCTCGCCGACGCTGAGCAGATGGGAGGGCACCGAGCCGATGCGGCTTGCCAGCATGCACGCCGCGGTGCAGCGCACCTGGACGGTGGAACTGCGCCCGCAGCCGGGCGGGCCGGCCCTGGCCTGCCCCCGCTGCACCCCGCACCATCCCGTGCAGGCCGCCTCCGCCCGGTCGGCCGCCCTGACCCATCTGGCCCGCCACGCCCGCGCCGACACGCTGCCCGGGCACCTGCGCACCTGCCAGTGCCGGGCCCGGGGCTGCCACTGGCACCCCCGTCACCGCGGCTGCGCCGGCCCCGTCCTGCTTGCCCTGACCCGGGATCGCAGCGGCCGCACGTGGCGGCTCGCAGACGCCTGTGCCGCCTGCGCCGCCGCGATGAGCCACACCGCCATCGTGCCGCCGACACTGCTCAGTCCCGCTCGCATCCGTTCCTCCGCCGGCGGGCCGCAGCCAGAACGCAGGGTGCCCGCCTACGGCCCGCCGGAGCAGCAGCGCGTGCGGGAAATGCTCACCTACCTCGCCGTCGCTCTGCCCCGCTTTTCCTCCCCCGCCGCCCGGCTGCTGGCCCTGCAGTGCGCCCTGCGCGCCGACGGCCGAGGCCGCGTCCGGCTCCCCCGCGGCCTTCTGCGCAGCATGCGGCTGCACGGCCGTGCAGAACTGTGGAGCGAACTGGAACACGCCGGGTGGCTGCGCTGTTCCGTCCCGCGGCGTCCCCGTGTGGAGGCGCGTCTGCTCGATGCGGACATGCACTCCCAGACATCCGGCCGCGGCACCCGCGCCCGCGCGGCGCACTGGGCCCTGCACCCCGTCCCGCTGGTCGCACCGCGCGGGATGTCCCCCACGGTGCAGCTCACCGCTCTGATCCTGGCAGCTCACACGTCTGACGGCTTCGGACGTGCGGAACTCGACGTGCTTGCCCGGCTGGGCGGTCAATCCCAGCAGCAGGTGGAGGATCTCCTCGACCAACTGGTCCGCTGCCGCCTCCTTGCCTCCTGGCAGCACCTCAGGGAGCACGACGAGATCGCCTGGCGCCTCCTGCCCGAACGCGGCGTACCGAGCAGCGCCACACCAGGAAGGTGATCACCTGGCAGCCCTCCCCTCCGAAACGGCACGGGAGGCAGCACGTCCGAGCCGCGTCCCGCCATCGTCCGGTCCTGCCACGGTGGGACGAAGAGACGTACGGCAAGCGGGCCGCAACTCCGGCACACGGCTGCAGGGATCAGATCCGGTCATGTTGTTTCGAGACAGCATGAGACGCCATGAGACGCAGAGAGACACCGGCGGACACCCATGAACGCCAACGAACGACAACGACCGCCAACATCCCTGGCCAGGAGTGTCCGAGACGGCGCACCGGGTTGTTTCGAGCCCGAGGAGGAGAGCAACACTTGCCGGTATGCCGAGCTTTCAGCAAAGGAAGGCCGTGGGCGACGCACACGAAAGGCGCGTCGCCGAGGAACTCGCCCTGCGCGGATGGGACGTCAGCCCCTGGGGCCAGGGCGTGCTGACCGAAGCGGTGCGAGTCGCCCTGCGGGGCACCGAGAGTTCACTGCGCTGGACACCCGATCTCGTGGCCGCCAAGGACCGGCAGGTTTTCCTGATCGACTGCAAGAGCCGCATGACCAGCCACATCACCCACCGCCATGCGGTAGAGCGGGCTGCCGTCATGGCGCACCTCCAGCTCGCCGCATGGACGCAGCTGCCGATCTGCTACGTCTTCGACAACCTCGACGTCCTCACTCCCCTGGACGTCCTCATGCTGGGCCGCACCGGTCCGCAACCCGCCGCCGGCTCAGGCTCCCCCTACCACCTCGTGCCCACGAGACGCTCCCTCGCATTCGACGAGGTGTTCGGAACCATGCAGCATCGGCACACCCCCCAACTCGGCGCCGCCTGACCCGGTCGGCATGCAGCTGCCGACCAGGGCGCGCCCCGGTCCCCTGCGCCGCGCCCATCACACCCGAGGGCGAGGGCTCTCCGCCACCACTCGGCCGCCGCAAACAACAGACGGATCAGGCGGGCCAGCGAAGGCAGTGGGCCGCCCGGCGGGCAGGCAACGGCAAAGGGGCGGCAGCACCCAGCAGTTCACAGCCTGCCCTGAGGTCCCTTCACAGCTGGGCCACACGCCCGTGCCTTGCTCGCCACTCTCACCCACAAGGATTCACGTGGTCCGCGTGCTCAGACGCGCGACAGGCCGGTCCCTGCTGTTGCTTGCACACACAGCGCCGGTCCGCCGGCTCACCGCTCACGGCCTCAGGGGTCAATCAGTAATCGACGTCGACGTAATCGATGTCGGTGAAGTCCACCAACAGGCCCTGCGCGCGCCGGCCGCGGTCCTTGAAGTAGATGTCCTGGAGTCCTTCGGCCACGATGCCCTGGAGCTGCTCCTCGGTGGCTCCGGCGGCGTGGGCGTCGAAGAGCCGTGCTGCGTAGACCGGGGGAAGGCCCTGGGTGATGGATCGTAGCCGCGGGTCGTCGGTCGTGCCGGGGGCGGCGGTGAATCCGAAGCGCGCCCGGGTGTCGATGATGACGCCCCCGGTCGTGGCGGCCTGTTTTCTGGCCCGGTCGCGGACCCGGGGCTGCCACCGTTTGCGGACCTCGTCGGCGAGCCGGTCCGCGAGGTGGCGGCGGGGCTGCTTGAGCTGTCCGGTGAGGTACCGCTCGACGGTGCGCTGGGTGACGCCGAGCAGGTCGGCTGCACCCTTGGTGCCCTTGGTCTGTTTGACGAGGTACTGCATCTGCTTCTGGGCCGACTTGGGCATGGGGCGGGTGAAGTGCGCGGCGTCGGCCTTGTCGAGGCTGTCGGCGATGAGGCCCATCGGGGTCTACTCCCCCTCGTCCTGGCCGGCGACGATGCCGGTTTTGATGTGCCGGGCGATGTTGACGTCCGGGCCGTGCTCCTCGAGCAGGCCCTCGGCCCACAGCACGCTCTGGGTGCCCTCGTGTTTGACCATCCCGGGCGAGACGCCCAACCGGAAGGTGCCGGGCAGGGGCTTGCCGTCACGGTAGGGCAGGAAGTCGAGGGGGCTGGGGCCGTCGGAGGGATACACGGCGCAGTCGGAGAGGATAGCGACCGGGTACAGGTCCGCGTGGGTGGCGAGCTTGAGCATTTTGCGATGCATGTTGATACGGGCGCCTGCGATGACCGCGGCGCGGATGTCGGGGCGCCAGGTCGGGCGGGCGAGCGCGGGCCAGGGCTCGCCCGGCCGCCAGCCGCCGCTGCGGGCCCGCTCGCGCAGTTTGCCGAGGCCGCCCTTGACGGTGGCCTTGATGGCGCTGAGCACGGCGGCGAGGACGGGGTCGGTGTGCTGGTGTCCGGCCATCGCGGCCAGGAACTGCTCCTCCGGCATGCCTGGGGTGATGCCGAGGTCGGCCATCGTGGCGACGTAGGCGTCGCGCAGCCGGGTGTACCAGGCGTCCAGGTAGGGGCCGTGCTCGTAGCGCAGGTAGGCCTCAAGAGGGGTGACGGGGTAGCCGAGTTCGACCGCGTAGGCGACCGTCGGGGTGGCATACCAGGCCGGACCGGTGGGGCGTTCGCCATGCGGGGTGAACGGGCTGGGCAGACGCTCGTCGAGGCGGATGTGGGAGAGGTCGACCAGCCAAGAGCCGGGCAGTTTCGCGTCGAAGAGCGGCCGGTGGACGTGGACGGGGGCGGAAAGGCCGACGGTGAGCCGGTTGGCGGCCGCGGCGAAGGCCATGTTGACGTCGATGCCGACCACGTAGGGCTTCATGCATTCCGCGTCCGTCAGCGGCCGGGACCACTGGTAGGCCTCTTCGTCCAGCACCTGGTCGGGGGTGCGCTGGTGGAAGCGGGGATACAAGGCGGCGACGGCCGGGTGCCCGTCGGGAGCCTCGGGCGGGGCGCACTCCACCGCCTCGGTCAGCGAGCCGGGCACCGGGCCGGAGACCCAGTTCCCGGTGGCGGGGTCCTTCACCGCGCGGGTGGGCGGGCGCAGTGCGGTCATCAGTTCCAGGCCGGTGACGGCGGTCGAGCCGCACGGGGTGAGCACGCGGGTGGCGTAGGTGCCGAGCAGGCGGGCGAGTTCGGCTGGCTCCAACTGGCCGGCTGTCCCCCAGGAACGGGTGTCGAGGGCGCCCCACGGGACGACGGCGAACTGCACGCACTGGCGGCGTGCGCCGTCGGCCGCGCGGTAGACCCGCGCCCACGGGCCGAAGCCCCGTTTCGTCATCTTCCACTGCGACTTGGTGAGTTGTTTGATTAGCGGGTGGTCGTCGGGCAGACGCAGGCCGCGCCGGTCCTCCAACACGGTCGGCAGACCGAGACGTTGGACGGCTGAGGCGGTCAGCACGATCAGCGGGTCGGCGTCCTTGCCCGAGCGGTGAAGGCGCGCAGCGCCCAGTTTCGCCTCGCCCAGCGCCCAGTCGACCAGTGCCGGGAGGTCGGTGAGAGGGCAGTCGAGCACCTGGCCGCCCGCCCCGTAGGCCGTGTCGTCGCCGTCCACGACGACGAGCGGCCCGTCGGCAAAGCGTGTGTCCGCTGCGGGCGCGGCCGCCGGCTTCTGGCGCGCCGACCGACGTGCCGTCGCAGGCCGCCGGATCGGGGTCGCGGGACCTGCTGTGGGCGCGACAGGCGGTTCAGGCGCCTGTGGCTCTGTGATGGCGGGCGGGCCAGTACGAGGTCCTGGCGCCAAGCCGGAGGACGCCGCAGGGACGGGAAAGCGGTCAGCGAGGCCGTCGAGGAGGCGAATGTAGGCGGCCCGCTTGGGAGGGCGTGGCTCGGTGCGGCCCGCCTCCCAACCGGTCACCGTCTCGCGTCGCACGTCCAGTGCCTTCGCGACCTGGTCCTGGCTCAGGCCTGCGGCCTCGCGCAGCCGTTTGCGTTCGGCGGGGGCCGGCAGGGCATCCGGTGCCGCCGCCTGTTCCAGCAGGGCATCGACCGATGCGAAGAGCCCGTTCTGCTCATGGGACACGAGAGCCACCTCCACCTCCACCTTAACACGAAAAGCGCATTGAATCACACATGAAACGCACATTTGCAGAGGTGAGCGGATGTCAGCAGCCCTGCGACTGTCCAGGTCCTGGGGGTGCCGACTGGGCTATCAACCGGCCGTTGAACCGAGGGAACGACGTGTGCCGCAGGTGTGCGCCAGAGAGTGTCGGACGATGGCGGGATGGACGAAACACAGCGCGGTGAGGCGCTGGTGCAGATCGTTGACCGTTGGCCGTGCGGCGGGGCAGGGCTGGCGGAGGGTGCGAACGGCGGATCGGTCAGGTCCACCGCATGTCGAGGGCTTCCAGAGCGTCGAGTTGTTCGCGGGTGAGTCGGGCGGGCTCGCGGCGCCGTTCTCTGATCCAGCGGCCCAGATCGAGGGGCTGACCGTCGACGGTGCACGGATAGCTGCGGGGGACGTTGAGGTGCTGATGAGAGCGCCAGAAGATGCGGGCGGCGCGCAGGCCGCGGGCGAAGGCCCAGCCGGACGGGCCGTAGGGCCGGCGCAGGAGGAGGGCTAGGGGATGGTGGAGCGGTAGCGCGCCGAGGAGATTGTGCTGCATGTCGGTAAGACTGCCGAGGCGGTCGATCTGGTGGTCGAGCCAGCGGGTGAGGAGGCTGTCGTCGCTGTCGGGGCTGAGGTCGGGAAAGGTGAGGTCGCCGCCCCGAGCGGCCTTGAGGGCCTTGGCGTAGGTGCGTTTCCACTCGTCTTTCCATCTGGCTGCCCACCAGGGGTAGATGTCGTTGAGGGCCCGGTGGTAGCAGTCCGGGAGAGCGCGTTGGCGGGCTTCTCGGCGCCAGTCGGCGACGTGGCGGCCCAGGGCGATGCCTGCGTGATGTTCGTTGGCGCGGGGCGCGAGGTGGCCGTGCTGGGCGGTGTAGTCGCGGGCGATGTCGAGCTTGTATTCGATGCTGCGGGGCGGGTGCTGCCAGGTCATGCCAAGTGCGGTCAGGCGTTTGATGCGGTCGGGCAGGAGCATGCGGTTGGCGCGCAGGGAGCGCTGCTTGCCGAGCCACCAGCCCAGGTAGAAGCGGTCGGAGGTCAGGTGCCGGCTGGCGACGTCGAGGTTGCCGTGTTCGGTGTGGTAATTCTGGGCCTGTTCGAAGCCCATCTCCCAGACCTGGTTGGGGGCATCGACGTGATCGAGGCCCAGCACGGCGAGGATCTCGTCGACGCGGATGGGGTGGGCTGCGAGTTCGGGCTCGGTGGGCTCGCCGTCCACGGTGAGGTATTCGACGCGTTCGAAGACATGCTCGTCGTAGACGCTGAGTTCGATGAGGACTTGATAGATCAGGTGGAACCGGGTGCGCCGGGTGGCCTGCCCGATGTCCTCTCCCGGTTCGGTGTAGACGGGGATGATGATGGTGGAGATCTTGCCGTCGCCGGGGGTCTGGCGCAGGGTGCGGCCGACGGCCTGGACGATGTCGATCGTGCTGGTCTTGGGGTGGGCGAACAGCAGGGAGTCGATGGCGGGGATGTCGATGCCTTCGGCGCAGCAGCGGCAGTTGGTCAGCACGGCCCGGCGCGGGTGGGTGTCGGCGGGGTGGGTGGAGAGCGGGGCGGTGCGGAAGGCTTCGTAGTTCTGGTAGCGGACGAAGGAGTTCTGCTTGGAGTTGACGGTGTTGACCTGGAGCCGCGACACGTCGTAGCCGGGCATGCGGGCGGCGGTCTGCGGCAGTGTTTCGGCGCATGCTTCGGCGGCCGCGATGCAGGGGTGGAAGGTGAGGGTGCGCCTGAGGTCGTAGCGCTTCTGGGCCACCAGAAGAGCGATCTGGGCGGCGGCGGCACGCAGTCCTTCGCCGGTGTAGCTGGTGAGAGTGCCACGCAGGCTGCGGCGTAGGTCTTTGTTAGTGATCGTGATGACGGCGATGCGGTAGTCGGCGAGCAGGCCTTCCTGGATGGCCTCGGCCATGGAGAGGCGGTAGACGACGGGCCCGTACAGGCTCTGGTCGTCCATGGAGGCGATTTCGATGTCGGGCCCGCCGTCTGGGCCCTTCCTGCGGTTGAACTTGCGAAACGTGGCGGTCATATAGAGGCGGTGGCGGGCGGGCAGCGCGTCGTTGTCGTGGACGGTGCCCCAGGCTTTGTCGAGGCGGCCTGCGGTGTGGTGGGCCTCGTCGGCGACGACGACGTCCCAGTCCGGCAGGTGGTAATCGGCGTGTGCCTGGACGATTTTGAACAGCGACTGGTAGGTGCAGAACACGTTGAGAGGGCCGTCGGTGTCTGCGGCGGCCTCGGCGAGGCTCTCGGGGGTGTTCACCACCGTCAGCGTCTTGGCCAGGGAACGGCTGAGGGCCTCGTCGGGCGAGCAGACGCCCAGGTAGCGGCCGGGGCGCCCCTCCCTGTGCCAGGTTCGTGCGGTCTGTTCCAGCAGCGCCTGCGAGGGGACCAGGACGAGAGCCCGTCCCTGGGGCGCGGTCTCCTGTACGGCGTGGAGCGCTACATGGGTCTTGCCGGTTCCGGTGGCCATGGTGCTGGTGACGCGGGTGGCGCCTTCGGCGAAGCTGGTGACGATGGCGTCCACGGCCATGTCCTGGTGACCGTACAGCGGTGTCTTGAGGCCGTTGAGGGTCAGGGTTGCCACGCGGTGTCCTCCCCTGGGTGTCATGGCAGTCCTCGCCCCGAGGGTGAGGAGGTTTCCGGCGCGCCAGAGACCGAGTCGGAGCAGGTTCACTCGAAGGTGTGGCCGGGTCTTGACGGCCTGTGCGAAGCGGCACGAGTGTCCTGGTCAGGCGTGCTGTGGCGGGGAGGAAGTCCCATGGACTTGGCGGGGTTGCTGGGACCGAGCCGTCCGCTGCCGGTGCAGGTGCGGCTGGTGGGCGGGGAGTCGACCGGATCGTTCGTGCGGCGGCTGGGGCGGGCCAACGGTCTGAACCTGGCGTCGTTCCTCGACCGTGTCGGGCAGGGTGAGGCGTCCCGGTCCGGGGACCCGGAGCAGGTGGAGAAGTACCCGCAGTACACCGAGATGAAGGTGAACGCAGCGGGGCGGACCTACATGTCGGTGCTCTCGGGCCTGGACGTGGGGCTGCTTCAATGGGCGTTGCCGTCACTGGCGGATGACCTGCTGCTGCCCGGTACGGGGCCGGCGGTGTGGCAGTGGCCGTGGGAAGCCGAGGGCGGGCATCTGGTGCCGTGGTGCACGTCGTGCGGACACCGGCGGCAGGTCGGTGAGCGCGTGTGGCTGATGTCGGCGGACAGCTGGCAGCTGTGCGGCCGGCACCTGCGGTGGACGGACGACTCACGCAGCACCGATCCGGACACCGTGCCGCTGGCCGCGCTACCAGCGTGCGTGGCAGCGCACCGGGACAGGCTGCGCCTGCAGCGCAAGTTCAAGTCGGCCGGCGAGGAACTGTTCGCCGACGCCTGCCAGGTCATGTACCAGTGGTGGACGTATGCGCCCCACACGCTGGTGTGGGTGCAGCGCGCCTGGGCGGCGGGGCTGGGGGCCCGCTCGGCGCGTGCCGTACCCCTGGTCGTCTTCCCCGAAGCAGTCAAACTGGCCTGGCTGATGCTGCGATTCGAGCAGGCCGGAGGGCGCACCCCGCAGGACCGGGGCAGGTGGCTGGTTCAGGTCCAGCGTCAAGCAGACCTGTGGGACGTCGACTTCGCCGCGGGCAAGAACGCGCTGTTGCAGTGGCTGGAGCGCCACAGCCGCCCTGCCGCGACGGGAACGGGAGCCGCAACAGCAGGGCGGCGCCATCTCGTGCTGGCGGAGCGGCACAACCGGATCGCGGCCCGTGCGGGCTCTCTTCAGCAGCGCTCGTGCATGCCTGGCACATGAGCCTTCAAGGGGATGCCCGCGAAGAATCGTGAGGCCGAAAGCGTGGCCGACCTCAGCCTCTCCCCCGCCGCCGTACGCGCAGACGATCGCGCAGGCAGTATTCGATCGGAACAGTCCCGGTGGCCGAGTTCAGCTGTCCCCGGCTCGGCGCACGCTCCCAAATGGACCCGTCCCGTCCAGTTGACGGGTCGACTGCTGGAGACATGTGCGCTCCGCCGCGTCGCGGGGTGGACGGCGATTCTCCCTTGAGCCAGGATCACGCAGAAATCCGCTCGGGGAGAGCCGCACCTTGTCGCTGATCTGTCAAGGGCATGCCCCTCGAACGGAGGAACTCTCGGCGCTTACCCGCCGTGTGCTGTCGCCAGCGGTGACCCTGAGCTGAGCGGTGAGCACGGAGGGTGCCATGCATGACGTACGGGTGTGCTACCTGGACGAGCGTGAGCAGTTGGTGTCGGCGGCACCCGCTGATCTGGTGGGGGTGGCGGTGGAGGAGCGGCGTCCGCCGAGCGAGCCGGTGGCCTTTCACGGTCGTCCCGGGAAGCTGTCCGACTGCTGGTGCGCCACGACCAATGGGCATGTGGTGTGCGGTTCGCTGCGGCGCCGTCGGGTGGCACTGGGGCTGGACTTCGATCCGGAGATCACCTGGATCGGCGGGGAACCGGTGGAACTGCACTGGCAGGGTGCGGGAGGCAAGCGGCGCTGGCGTCCGGATTTCGTGACGCGCACGGTCACCGGGACGCGTCAAGTCGTGCTGGTGGAGCCCGAGAAAGGCGGACCGCATTGGCGGGAGGATCTGGAGGTCGCACACCAGGTCGCGATGGCGGCCGGCTGGCAGGTGTCGGTTCAGCGGGTGCCGGAGGGTATGCGCCTGGCCAATCTGGAGTGGGCGGCCGACTACCGCCAGGCGGTGCCGGTGGCGGCCGCGGAGCGGGAGGCGGTCGAGGAGGCCTTTCGCCGCGAACGCCCCATCGGCGAGGGGGCGCGGGCCAGTGGCGTGCCGTACGCCTTGGCGCTTGATCTGGTGTACCGGCTGGTGTGGCAGCGCCGTCTGAACATCCGCTGGGACCGGCCCCTGATGCCCCGCGCGACGGCGTGGCTTGCCGATGGGGCGGCATGAGCGGGACGGGCGCGTTCACGCCGGGGCAGGTGCGTCTGGGTGACCGGGTGCCGTGGCTGGGCCGGGCCCACCAGGTGGTGGCGTTCCAGGGGTCGAACGTGGTGCTCCTGTCCGAGGAGACGTCCACGCCGGTGGAGGTGCTGTACACGGCCATGGTCTCCGCGCCGGGCTTCGCCGTGCTGAATGGTGACGGCTCCCCCGTTGCGTCGGCCCCGATGCCCGCCGTGGATGCTCCGCCGTCCAAGGCCCAGCGCAAGGAGGCCAGGCGGTGGCACCGGCACATGAAGGAGCTCGACACCGGCCTGCTGCCGGGCAGCAGTCAGGCCCGGCCCGGATACGAGCCGGGAGAAACGACGCTGGCTGAGCGTTATGCCTGCAAGTCACGGGAGTTGGCGGCCGCAGGCATGGAGATCAGTGCAAAGACGCTGGAGTCGATGCGGCTGAAGTGGAAACGGGCGGGCGAGAATCCGCTGGTTCTGATCGAGCGGCGCCCCCGGGAGAGCGTGCATCGCACCGACTCGCGGGTCATCGAGATCATGCGGGAAGTGGTGATGTCCCACAGCCGCGGCTCAGGGGTGGACATCCAGACCGTCTGGGAAGAGGTGCTGGACGTCGTCCAGGACCGCTTCAAGGCGGAGCTGGAGGATCCGCAGGAGGCCCAGCGGCTGCTGCTGAAGCGGGCCACGTTCTACCGGCGGATGGACGACACCGGGCTCGCCGAGTACCTGGCCGCCCCCACACGCCGGCGTGCGCAGCGGGCGAGCAAGCCGCTTCCTCCCTACCGGCCCTCTCATGCGCGGCGGCCTGGCGAGGTGGTGCAGATCGACACCTCACCGCTGAAGGTAAAGGCGCTCGGGGACGACGCCCAGGTCATCTCGGCCGAGTTGACCTCGGCGATCGATGTGGCGTCGCGTTCCAACTGCGCGGTGATGGTTGTCCCGGTGGTCACCGGGGAGGGTTCGCCGGGCAAGCGGATCGGCGGACGGGCGACCAGGGCATACGACCTGGTGCTGCTGCTGGCTCAGTGTTTTGCCCCGCTTGCCTGGCGTCCGCACTGGGATCCGCTGGCGCTGGCCGCGAACTCGGCGCTGCCGTACGAGGATTTGCGGGATGCGGACGAGCGGTTCGCGCGCGCGGTTGCGGCGCGGCCGGTCATTCATCCCTGTACGGTGATCATCGATCAGGGCAGCCCCTACCTGAGTGATCATTTCAAGTACGTGTGCGACATGCTCGACATCACCATCGTGTATGCGCGCAAGGACACTCCGACCGACAAGCCGATCAAGGAGCGGTTCTTCCGCACCCTGGGCAGCCGGTTCAGCCAGCACGTGGTCGGCTGGACCGGTAACGGTTTCGCCCACCGGGGGCTGGGGATCGACAAGGGCCCCCTGTATCCCATCAACACGCTGCAGGACCTGGCCGAGCAGTGGATCGCCCTCGACTACCAGCAGACGCCGCACAAGGGGCTGCGCAGCCCGTTCACCCCGGGCCTGATTCTGTCGCCGAACGAGATGTATGCGCAGCTGATGCCCATGACGGGCTATCGGCCGCGGCCGATCACCGCGGCCGAGGCACGTGAGCTGCTGATCCCGGCCTGGGTGAAGATCAGCGACAAGGGCATCGTGATCGAGAACCGCATCTATCAGAGTTCGGACCGGCGGATGCGGCTGCTGATCGAGCAGCGGTCCGGGATCAACGAGCACAACGACCGGTTCAAAGCCCGCTATAACCCCTACCACCCCGAAGTGGCCTACCTCTTCGACCACCTGTACACGCAGGAATGGATCGAGGTGGAGTTCATCTACCGGGGTCTGCTCGAGGACGACTGGACGCAGGATCTGTGGGAGCGGGCCACCGCGGCGGTCGTGGACAACGGCGGCCGCAAGGACGACCAGTTGGCGATCGTCAAAGCGATGCGGGCGCTGCGCCGTTCACTGCGCCAGGGCCCGGGCAAGGCGCAGCGCAGCGCCCCCAAGATTCCCTTCCAGGGGCTGGAGGTGGACGCAGAGCCCGAGCCGGTGGTGGACCCGTATGCGGGGGTCTCCATCGACGTCGAGACGGTCACCGCCTACCCGTCCCTGCCCATCGCCGGCCGGGACATCGACCGGCCGCAGACACCGGACGACGCAGACGCTCCGTGACAGACAACCGCCCACCGCCGACGCCTGCGGGGGCGCCGTGGCCCCCGCCCGTCCCTGAGGAGGACAACATGGCAACCTCCGCCGCCGCACGCACCGCCGCACGCGCTGAGCGGGAACAACAGATCCTGGATCATGCACGGGCCGCTCCGATGGCGCCGCGCTGGATCTTCACCCTGCAAGGCTGGAACACCTACGTACGCGAGATGATCAAACGCCCTGAGCTCGCGGACTCCGCCCCGCTCGGCACCCCGGTCACCTCCGACGACCCCCGCCTGCGCTACCACGGACATCTGCTGCTGGTCCCCAATCCCCCATTCGATGCGGCGCTGTTGAAGACGCACCGGCTGCTGCTGGCCAACCGCAACCGGCGCGAGGGATTGACGGACCGGGTGATCGACGGGCCGCCCGGAACCGGCAAGACCTTCCTGCTGCGGGCCATCGGCCGGGAGTTCCAGACCAAAATCGAGGAAGTGCACAACGACCGGATCCCCGTCGTGCACATCATGGCCCCGCAGGATGCGGACAACATCGTGAACTGGGTATGGGCGATCGCCGAGTTCCTCGGCCTGGCCCCGGCGCCGCTGACCGAGGAGGAGATCCGTCAGCCCCGGCGCACCCCCGACCTCTCCCAGTCCGTGTGGCACGTCCTGGAGCGGCGCTGGACCCAACTGCTCCTCGTGGACGGCATGCAGCGGGTACACCCGGACCAACTCGTCCCGGTGCTGCACCACTTCGACTTCCTGCGCGAGCAGCTGGGGATCACGACCGTCTTCTGCGGCACCGGTGCCCGCGAGATCGTGCGGGCGGCCCGCGTGAAAGCGGACGGCCTCAGCGAGGCACACGAGGGCCTGAGTCAGCGGGCACCGGTCATCACCGGCGAAGACGGCAAGCAGCACCGGGTACTCCCCCAGGCCGATCCCAGCCGGCTGCCGGTGACCTGGCTCGACCCCATTCCGCTGTACGACGGCGACCAGGAGACCTGGCCCAGCGTCGTGCGCGGCTTCGAAGAGGCCCTGTGCCTGCACCAGCTCTCGCCGCATGCTCTGGTCGGCGAGGCCAAGTACCTGCACCGCCGCACCGGCGGCTACCTCAGACTGCTGTCCCAGCTGATCTGCCAGGCGGCCATCACAGCCATCGAAGAAGGCATCGAGGACATCACCAAGGAACTGCTGGAAGACATCGACATCGGCGGCTGATCACCAAGTACAGAGGAGCGCCCGGATTCTTCCGCCCTCAACTCGCCAAGCCTGCGTGCCGTACGTGGGCGCAGCTGGGCGGGCCGCCCGTTGTAGCCGTCGTGTGGACTGCAGGCGGCCGGGACGCCACTCGCGCAACGATGATGGGCCCGCTTTTTCTGCCGGCGGCCTCCGCCGAGGCTGCCGTGCACGGTCACGGCCGCCGTCCCGCCTGCGTGCAGGCCGTCTGGTGGCGGCAGTCGAGCCCGGGCTCGGTTCGATGTCAGTAGCCACCGTTAGGGTCAATGCTGTGATCAGGGAGTACTACCCGCGGGCGTGGCAGCATCTGGACAATGCGCGGCGGGCCAAGGTGGCGATGGCGCGGTTGTGGAACACGCTGCTCGAGGGCGGACTGGTCGAGGAGGGCGTGGTCACGCATCCGGACGGGTCGGGGGTCATCACGGCCTGGCTGGCTTGGCCGCCGGGTGGGCAGGCGGAGCTGACCGAGCTGTTCGGCGGGTGTGTGCAGGAGCTGTGGGCGTGCCTGGATGCGCTGGTGACGGAGTCCATTGAGGCGTTCAGTGCGCTGCAGCGGCTGCGCAGGCCGGAGTGTCCCCGGTTCTTTCCGGTCGCTGATTCTCTCGAGGGATTCCGGGAGTCGCTGGCCGAGTCGTGCATGGACGGCGCCCTGCGGTCGCACGTGGCGATGGTGGAGGACTGCCAGCCCTTTCAGGACAGCGATGGCGACGAGGTCATCGACCGGATCCGCCGGGGGCTGGCCCTTCTGCTGGCATGGGAGGCGGCGCTGGATGCCGGGGCGGTTATGGGCGCGTGGGCGACCCCCGTCGAACCGCAGGTCCGTGCCGCAGCGCCCGCAGTGGTCGAGAGCGTTAAGGCGGCGGAGCCCGGCGCGCTAGGCGAACAGGAACATGTCCTGGCCCGCTACCGGCTGAGCTCCTACCAGAGCGGGTGTGCTGTGACCGCGCGGGCGGGCACGTATGTCGACCTGTGTTTCACGGAGGGGTTCGTCCCGGCAGACAACGAGGACACCTTCGTCCGGCGGCTGTCGCTGGTGATCGAGGCGGTCACCCGGTTCGCTATCTCGTTTGCGTGGCTGTCCAGCCAGGTGCCGGGCAGCCGGCACGTGCTGTCTGCCGGGCACTCCACCCCCGGCGACACCTGGATCGCAGCCACACGCTCGTCGAGGCACTGGTCCGCCGAGCAGCTGGCCGCGCTGGCCTCCTCGGACATCGGCCTGGGACGAGTCGAGGACGCCGACACGCTCACGCTGATGGTGAGCACTCCGAGCGGTGTGTTCGAGCGGGTCATCCCGCACGCGACGCCCTTGCGCAGCCACGACCGGCGGGGCACGGCCGCGGAGATAGCCGTGCAGGATGCGGCGGCCACCTGGGGCCTGCCGGATTTCGTGATGGCCCCGAGTGTGGAACGCAAGGGGCGAGGCGTGCGGGAGATCAGCGACGGTCTGCTGGTGGTCGGCGACCAGGGGGTCGTCGTGCAGATCAAGGCGCGCGAGGGCGAGCCAGCCTCAGCAGAGCGGGAGACGTCCTGGGTCCTGAAGCAAATCACCGCGGCGGGCAAGCAGATCCAGGGCACCGCCCGCCGGCTGCGGGCAGAGAGCGTGCACATGGTCAACGGACGGGGCCGCCGCGTCCGCGTCGACGGACCGGCCATCGACTGGGTCGGCGTCGCCATCATCGAACACCCTGATCCGCCACAGGAGTTGACTGTCGCGGAGCATCACGGACGCACGCCGGTGATCGCTCTGCTGCGACGCGACTGGGAGTTCTTGTTCAACCAGCTGCGCTCCACCCACGCCGTGGTCGGCTATCTGCACCGGGTCGGCACGTCGGCGCCCGTTCTGGGCGGCGAGCCGGAGCGTTACTACGAGCTGGCCGCCGCGGACGCCGAGACAGTACCGGCAGCGGCGGACCCGTCCTGGACTCGGCGCGGCGGACAGCCGCACAGCGTGCCGCTGCTGCCCGCCGCCCCGGCCGGGAGTGACGACGACGAAGCCCACACCATGGTCCGCATCCTGCTCGAGGACGTAGCCACCAGCCCACTGGACCCGGACGAGTGGGATACCCGGCAACGCGTCCTGGCCTGCCTCGACAGCCTGCCGGTCGGGTACCGCACAGATCTGGGCCGTTTTCTGCTGGACGCGCTGGCCGCGGTCGCCGAGCCTGAGACAGGCACCACGGTATGGCGGATGCGCACCTTCATCGCCGGGCCTGATCGGGATCAGCTTGGCTTCGCCGTCTGTTCCGCCCTGACCGACCACACCCGCGCCGCGTTCTCCGCCTGGCTTCAGCTGCGCCATCACGAACGCGGCGAGCATGCGGACCTCGCCCAGCTCACGTCGGTCGGTGTGCTGCTCACTCCCCGCGCCGACGGCTACCGGGAATGGGACACCACCATGAGTGCCCTCAGCGGCGACCCGGAACTGAACGGTGAGGAACTACGCGCCTACCAGGATCTGTTCAATACGCCCAGCGGCCCGGCAGGCACCGCCTCGAAGCCATCGCCCTGAGAGGGCGGCAAGACGGACAGCGGTGCCGCCAGCGCTGCGGTCGCCTTCGGCCGTTCGGTGATCGGCCGGGCTGCCGCTGTGGTCAGTGGTGTTCGTGCAGCCGGGTGAGGAACTGCCGGATGAGGGCGTCGACTTCGCGGTCGGCGCTGAATCCCTTGAGCTGGATGCGTTCGATGTGGGCGATTCCGCTGTTGCGCCAGGACCTGTCGAGGGCGGCGTCCGCGGCGAAGTGTTCGTGGTGATGGGGTTCGTCGACCTCGATGGCACCCACCCGGCCGGAAGCGGTGACGAGGAAGTCCGGGGCCCAGGTGCTGCCGCTGCCGACCCGGGCCCTCGGCAGCGGGAAGATGGCGATGGTGGAATCCTGCGGCAGCTGTGCCTGTGCCCGCTTCAACGCCTCGTAGACGAGCATTTGCTCCCGGGCGTCGAAGGCGAAACCGTCCCTACTGAAGGTGGCGGCTGCCTCCTCGGCACGGGGCCGGGGGTACTGGCTGGGGGATGTTTTATTGATCAGCTTCTCTTGGAGGCTCTGCCTCCAGTCGTCACCGGTCTCGGGGAGGGCCGGAATGACGCTGACGTTGTCGACCAGCAGGTCGTGACGTGCCGCCACGTGGACGAGCAGGGGCCGGATGGCGGCGAGGACCTCTGGGGTGAAGCGGGCAACGAGGTAGAGCGGCACGATGAGGGCGACGTCTTCGCCTTCCTCAGAACGGTCACTGGGGACATGCTCGATGTCTTCCACGTCCGCCAGCAAGGCGGCGGCCTGGCTGTTTCCGTCCTCGTACAGCAGGAACGCTGTCTGGGCCAGGACGAGATACAGAATGGCCGTCAGGGCCTCGTCCGGCTCCGCTGACGTGTCGGCGGCCGGAACGGTACCGGGCGCATCCACCTGCGTGGGACCTTCAGGGCTGGGCAGGTCGGAGGGAGAGGGGATCCTGCCTTGCACCAGCAGCTCTACGGCGGGCGGAGGACTGAGAAGCTCTGCGAGCACCTCCTCGAGCACGCGGCGACAATACGAGTTGATCAAGGTTTCGTATGCGCCCGGGCTGAACATGTTGAGCGTGAGCGTGCTGCCGTCGTAGAAGAGCACGCTCGCGTTCTGGCTCAGCAGGATCCAGGCGAACCGCATCCGCTCATCGATGGCTTGCAGAAGCTGCGGCCACAGCTCCTGCATGTCTGCCGTCCTGTCGGCCATGGCGCCCTCCCCGTGTGCTGCCCCACCAGCAGCGTAGGAAGAGACGCTGACCGCCGGAGGCGGATCGCTGCTGCCGTTACCCGTACGCCTGAACTCCGTCCGCACGGGGGGCCTTGGCCTTGCCGATCGAGCACTCGCCGCATCCGCACAACCTCGACCGGAGGCCCGTGGGACCAACTCGTCCACCCCCGGTTAGAGATGCGGCTGTTCGCGCCGTACCCAGCGGCCGTCGCTCAATCGGCGTGCTGTTCTAGAGAATCCTGCGCCCGACCAGGGGCTGCGCGAGAGGATGCACTGGGTCGGCGAGCAGTACGCAGTGGGCCACCGGGGCGCGTGATTCTTGGGACCAGCCGAATTGCAGCATGGCTGTGGGGGCTGGGTGGCGGTGGACGCTGTGGGAGTGGGATGAGTGGGGGGACATGGCAACGTGGTTTGAGCGTATGGCAGCGATTCCTGGTGTGCGGTTCGCCGGGAGCCCTGGTGTCGTCCGCGAAGCGCTCGCAGCGGCACGTGTCCGTCCGGAGGTATCGTACGGCTCGCTGATGTGGCCCACTGCTGAGGGCAGTACGTCGGCAACGCCGGCCAGCCGGCACGTGCCGGTGGAGGCGAGCGGGGCGGGCCTGGTCACCCGGGTCTGGGAGGCGCTGGAGCTTCCCGGTGAAGCGATGGACTACCACTTCGTCCTCCAAGGGGCGGTGGACCGCTTGTGGAGCGGTAGACGCTCCTACTCTGACGGGCTTGAGCTGCTTGAGGTGTTCGCGCTGCTGGACTTGGAGTTGATGGAGGCTGCCCCGCAGGCGGTCTCCTTTGACACCGGCTCCGTCCCGACATCGTTCGTGCACGTGACGTCCGTTCCCCGGCTGGTGATGCTGCTGGAACGCGAAGGCGCCTTCGCCGACGCCCTCGAACTGGCGCGGCGGCTGGTCCGTTTCGACCAGGGTGAGGATGCGGTGGGCCGCCTCTCGGAGAAGATCGGCGCGCTGGCGGCCGAGTCGACGGTTGGCGGGACGGCATGAGCGCCGGGCTGGAGCAGCTGATCCCCTCGGCGTCCTACCTGGAAGAGGCCTTCCTGCACTGGGTGCTCACTCCGGCCGCGCAGCGGGGCATCGTGGCGCATGTGCGCAGCCAGCATCCGGTGACGGTCAACGAGCGCACCTACCGGCTGGACTATCTGATCGCGGGCGAGTCACTGCACCTGGCCGTGGAGTTGGACGGGTTCACCTTCCACAGTGACCGTGCCGCCTTCACCTACGACCGGCTACGGCAGAACGACCTGGCGGCCATGGGGCTGACGGTGCTGCGGTTTTCCTATGACGCAGTTCGCCTGGATACCGCACGCTGCGTCGCCCAGCTGCAGGCGATGATGCGCCAGGATGCCGTGCTCTCGCCTCTGGTGATCGCCGCGCCGCGCGTCGAGATCCCGGATATGGTGGGCGATCCCCTGCGGGCGGCCGACCCCCCTCGAAGCACCCGGTCACCAGCCGATAAGACCTACTTCGCCGGTGCGCGCGCTCAGGTGGCCCGGGAGCCGCTGCGAGCCTGCCAGGACGAGGCCCTGGCCGCGCTGGCCAACTACTACGCCTCCGGTGGCCAGCATGCAGCCACGGTGATGGCGGTCGGGGCCGGCAAGACCGCGCTGGGAGTGGCAGCCGCGTTGTCGTTCACCAGGCGGCGGGCGCTGGTGGTGACGCCGGGCTCGGTCATCCGCGGCACCTTCGCCAAGGCCCTCGACCCGGGGGTGCCGGGCAACGTCCTGTACGGGCTGGCGGGCGGCCCGCTGCTGCCGGGTGCGCGGCCGCCAGCCACGCTGGTCCTGGACGCGGACGACGAGCAAATCAGCCGGGTGAGCCGGCAGCGGCTGCTGGCCGCGGACGTGCTGGTCACGAACTTTCACGCACTGGGCACCGGCGACAAGGACGGCGACCTGCTGGCCAAGCTGGAGCCGGAGGATGTCGACTTCATCGTCGTCGACGAGGCTCACATCGCGGCCAGCGCCTCCTACCAGCGGCTGTTCGCCCACTTCCGGGGTGCGCGCACGCTGTTGATGTCGGCGTGCTTCCAGCGTTTGGACGGCAAGCCGATCGACGCAGACGTGGTCTACCGCTACAGGCTGGTGGACTCCGTCGCGGATGGCTCGGCGAAGAACCTGCGTGTGCATCGGTTCGCCCCGGATGCGGCAGCGACAGTGTACGAGGCGGTGTGGCCTGACGGGCGGCGCGAGCAGATCGTGGGCCGCGAGGCACTGTTGGCCGCGTTGGGAGACGAGCGGAAGATGGCCCGCATCACTGCGCAGTCCGATGCCTCGATCCGGCAGGTGATGAAGGTGACGCGGGCCTGTCTGGATGCGCAGGCCAAGCTACTGGCCCCGGTCAAGCCCAGGGCGCTGTTCGCGGCGATGGGTGAGGCCCACGCTCAGCAAATCGCCCGCATCGCCGACGAGCACGGCATTCCCTGCGCCACGCTGCACCACAGCATGTCGGCTTCGGCGATCAAAGCCGTCCGGCGGCGCTTCGAGTCGGACGCGGGTGATCTGCAGGGCATCGTGCAACTGCGGATGCTCGGCCAGGGCTACGACTTCCCGCCCATCACCGTCGTCGTGCCCGTGCGTCCCTACGGCAGCTTCGGCGAGTTCTACCAGTTCGTCGGGCGCGGTGTGCGGGTGCTGCGGCATCCCGGTCTGGCAGCCGATCAGCAGTACCTGGATGTGGTCTGCCATGCCGAACTCGGCCTCGAGGAGCATCTGGAGGCCATGTGCGAGGACAACGACATGGATCCCGCGCTGCTGCTCGACGTCCCCCTGATCGATGTCGACACGCTGGAGGCCGGCGTCGCGGACGCCAACAGTGGTGAAGAAGGGGCATCTGACAGTGCGTTCCCCGGCGGGGTCGACGCGTTCGTGCTGTACGAGCAGGGGCGCATCGAGCAGCGGGTGGTGCATGACCTGGACCGGGTGGAGGCCCGGAGGGCGGAGCGGGAGATGCAGCTGATGGCCCAACGCTACGCCGTCTACGCGCAAAACACCGCGTCTCCGATGCCGTTTGAGCAGTTCGTCGAGTACATGCGGAGGCTGACCGGTGGCCACTGACCCATCGCGCTGGTGGCAGCCTGCCCTCGACGCACGCCCCGAGGACCGGCTTGCCCTGGAGGCGGCTGCCGGTCGGCAGCAGCGGTTCGCTCAGCTCGACGCCCTCGCGGCACGGCTGCTGGCCACGGCACTCGCCGGCCGGCGGGTGGCCTCGGTGGTCAGGGGTACAGGGCCCGAGGCCGCGGACAGCGTCAAGGTGTTGAGACTCACCGCCCGGCAGAAGTCGTGGTGTGCTGAGGCGTTCGGCGTTCAGGAGCAGCAGCGGCGCGGTGCCTGGTACCTGCCGCAGAAGATGTCGCTGAAAGCCGGGGCGGTGAACCTGCCGCACCTGGTACGCGAACGGCCCGCCCACGCCATGACGTTGGCCGCGGACGACTCGGCCGGCATCAGCCTGGTGGACGGCTCGGCCGACGCGGTGTTGCTGTGGTCGGTACTGGTGCCGTTGTTCGACACACTGACCGAGCCGATCCGGGTGCGGGCTGCGGGCCCGGCAAAGACCATCGACGACCAGCGACGGCTGTGGTCCGGCATCGAGGAACGCTACCGCCTGCTCGGTGTTGCCGACGAGGCGCTGGAAGCCTTCCGCTTCGGCGGCGGCTGGCACCGGTTGGACCGGCCCGGGCAGCAGCGCGCCCGCCTGCGTCTCCTGGACGCGCTCACCGCCGTCGATCCGCTGCAACTGGTCACGCGTCATCGCAGCCTGTGCATGCAGGCCCTGATGGCCGGCTTCGCGAAGAAGGCCGCCAAGACCGGGACCGCCCTGGCGCGCCGGGTCCTGACGCGCCCCCTGCAGCCGGTCGCCTCCGGCTACTTCGCCGGCGACTGGCTGGCCGTACTGGACTACCTTCAGGCGCCGCCGCACCCGGACGAGGAGGTCATCACCGCGCTGCCCGAGCCGCGCCTGTACGTGGGGATGTCCGCCCAGGCGGCCGGCATGGCGGCCGAGGCGGGCATCCCGGAGGAAGAAATCCATGCCATGCTCGCGGCCTTCCTCGGCGGCCCGACCTCCCTCTCCCCCGTCGAGGAACGCGTAGCGGCCCTGCGCGAGTGGTGGACGGCCTTCGACCATGCGCACGCCGTCCAACGGCCCGGCATGCGGTCGCTGTGGGGACTCGTCGATGACGGCATCATGGGCTTCGGGCCGGACGAGCACGGCTTCACCCAGCAGCTGTACCGGCAGGTGCTGCCCGCCTCGGTCAACGAGCGGGTGGACCGGCTGTGGCAGTCGGTGACCTTGCAGCGGCACGCCAGGAGCATTGTCAGCAACCCGCAACACCACCAGCTGATGGCCGAAACCCTCGGCCCGGCCCTGGAGTTTTGGCACGGCGTCGCGCTCACCGCCTGGTTCGTGTGCGAAGGCCCCTACTCCCGCGCCCCTCTGTCCGGTGTGGCCGACTACTACAGCCGCCCCCTCACCGCGCTGCGAGATGCCGGCTGCCCTGTCCCGGCGAGCCTGTTCGAGGAACTGCGCACTGCTGAACGGCATTTGAGGCCGGAAGAGTCGATTGTCAGGGACCGCAGGGAGCTCCCGGTGGACACGGCCGCCGGCTCGTTCAGCCTGACCATGAGCTATAGCAGCGGCAGCCGCCGGGAAGGTTTCGAGCGGGTCCGCGATATCGTGACCCGCCATCGCCGTGCCTGGGCCGATCAGTATCTCGGCACCTACCTTGAGCAGCGCTGGCGCACCGCGCTGGAAGACGTCGCCCGCGCCCATCACCGGCACGTGGCCTCCATGGGGCGGCCGCCCACCCTGATCCAGTTCGCCCAGTTCGCCACCACCGCGGCCAACCAGTGGACCGGCGGCGACCTCGGCGCCCTGTACACCGCGATCGGCGAGCCCGCCCCCGCCCATCAGGAGCGCCCGGCCCGACTCCTGCCGGAGGGCGACGGCCATGACTTCGCCCGCCGCGTCTACGCCGCGCTCGGCGGCATCACCGTCGACGACGACCTGCACGCGAACCAGCCCGAAGAAGCCCGACGGCAATGGCAACTCAGCCGTCTGGCCGTCGAAAGCCTGCGCTACGTACAGCTCCACGAAGCCCTCGGACAGCCCCCCACGTTCAAACAGTTCGGCTCCGCACGGCTGGCCCTGGCCTGGCCCGGAGGAGAAGCCGAAGGCTGGCCCATCTTCCAGCACACCCTCGCCGCGCTGACCGACACCGCTCTGCCCGCGAGTGCGCCCGCCGCGGAGGCAGCCGAGGACGCTCCCGGTCCGCCGGAAAGCAGCAAGCACCTGCTGGCCAAGGGGGCCAACGCCCCTCTTCACACCGAATCTGTAGTGGTACGTCTCATCACCACCGGCGCGCCAATCGATGTCTGTGCTGTTCTCCTCACCAGCCACGGCAAGGTACGCAGCGACGCCGACCTTGTCTTCTACAACCATCCGCACCACGACGGAGTCCGCACCAGCGGCGACACGGTCACCGCGGATCTGTCCCGCGTTCCCGATGACGTCCACACCGTGGCCGTCATCGTCAGCATCGACCTCGAAGCACAGCCCACGGCCGTCTTCGACCAGCACTCCACATGGCGTGCGGAGACCACCCAGCCCTCGGGCACCACTCTGTCCTTCGAGCCGGCACCCTTCACTTCGGGCGAGACCGTCTCCATCGTCGTGGAGATCTATCGGCACGCAGCGGGCTGGAAAGTACGTGCCGTCGGTCAGGGCTACAACACGGGACTCGCCGGCCTGGCCGCGGACTACGGCATCAACGTCGAACCCTGACGGCAATGTCAGTGCCTGTCGCTAGGGTCGATTCTGTGATCAGTGACGAGGAGCCAAACCCGCCGACCGGCAAGGAGGCACGGCGGAAGGCAGTCCGTCGCTCGTCTCCTGCCCACAAGTGCGATCGCGACCGAAAGCCACGTTGTCCGTCGGGTACTGCTGGAACTGCTGTGATCGCAGGAACCGTCTTTCATCCCGTGCCCATTGGCTGCCGGAGTGCGGGAGTTGCAAGAGGTGGCGCACGGCAAGAGAGGGATGGACATGTCGCATGGGCGGAGGGTCATGGTGACGCTTGCTGCTGTGGCCGTGATCGTCTCAACTCCCGTTTTCTGGCTGCTGGATGGGCCGGATACCGGGCAGTTGGTGGGGGCTTCGGTCCAGGGCGCCACCGGGGTGTGCGGCCTGTTGTGGGCCTGGATCCAGTCAGCTACTCGGGCGCGCGACACCGTCACGCGGACGGGACGGGCTGAAGCGTACGGCGGAGGAGAGGCCCACACCGGCATTCGCCGTCGTCATGGAGGCAGCGGAGTGGGTGGTGTGGAGCAGAGCGGGGATGCAATCGCCCGCGGACAGGGAAGCCGGGCCGGCACCGGCATCGACTACACCGGCTGAGGCAGGCTGCACGCGGCCGGGTGAATGGTGGGAGGGCCGATGAGACGGTTCTGGGTGAGGCGCCCGCCCCGTGCCCAGGGCGGCACCGAGCAAACGGCGCCGCCCGTCAGTGTCAGCGACAGCGGTGATGCCGTTGCCACGGGTGGTGGCGATGCGCTGAGCGGCTCCCGCGGCCCGAGCCCCCAGACGGATGGCGGGGCCGTGCGGGTGGAACGGTCAGGCGATGCGATCGCCTCGGCAGCCCATGCGGTGGCCATCAGCGGCCATGTCAGCCAGGTACTGGTCTCCGCTCCCCCGCCGCGCCAACCGTTGCACTGGCCCGTCCGCCTGGGCTCGGTACCGGTGCTCGCGTCTGCGTTCCAGGACCGGTCCGCGGTACGCGATCGGATCGATCAGGCCAGGGCCGGCCATACCACGGTGGTGCTGGCCCAGGTCCTGTCCGGCGGCGGAGGCGTGGGCAAGACCCAACTCGCTGCTGCCTATGCCCACCAAGCCCTGGAGGACGGCATCGACCTGGTGGTGTGGGTCGACGCCAGTGACATCGAGCAGGTCATCGCACGTTACGCGCACGCCGCACACGTCGTGGAGGCTGCGGAACACCTTCTGGGCAAGAGCGCTGAGTCCGACGCCGGCCTGTTCCTTCAGTGGCTGGCGACCACCCGGCGTCCATGGCTGCTCATCCTTGACGACCTCACCGATCCAGAGGCAATGCAGAAGTGGTGGCCGCCGTCGTCCGCTTTCGGCTGCGGCCGCGTCGTGGCGACGACCCGCCGCCACGACGCGGTGCTGTCAGGCGGCGGCCGAGCCGTGGTGGACATCGACACCTACAGTGCAGAAGAGGCCGAGGCCTATCTGCACGAGCGGCTCGACTCGGCGCATGCCGCCCATCTCATGGACTCTCAGGCCGGTGAACTGGCTGCGGCGCTAGGCTACCTGCCGCTGGCTCTGTCACACGCGGCCGCCTACATGGTCAACGAAGACGTCCCGTGTGCAGACTATCTGCACCGCTTCAACGACAGCACGGCCCGCCTGGACGACCTGCTGCCGCGTGCGGCAGACACCGAGGGCTATGGGCGCCAGGTCGCCGCGGCCCTCCTGCTCTCGTTGGATGTCGCACAAGCGAGCGAGCCCGTCGGCCTGGCTGTTCCGGTCATGCGTCTGGCCGCCGTTCTGGATCCAGCCGGACATCCTCGTTCCCTGTGGGCCAGCGACGCCGTCACCCGTTACCTCAACACCCAACGCACCCCACTACTCAACGGAGTTACCGCCGCCGTTGATCCCGACCAGGTGCGGGCCGCCCTGCGACTACTGCACCGCTACGGCCTACTCACCGACCACGCTCAGGCCGGTTCCCGCGCGGTGCGGCTGCACGCCCTGACCGCGCGAGCCGTACGCGAGTGCACTCCCGATGCCACAGTGCCAGCGGTCGTGAAAACCGCCGTCGACTCATTGAGAGAACTATGCGACGAGGCCTCCTGGTTCGACCGTGAGACGACAGCCGTACTGCGCACCAACATCGACAGCGTCGATGCATGCGCCGGGGACCTGCTGTGGACGGTCGAAGGCCACTACCTCCTGCGCTGGACTCTGCGCAGTCTGATCAGTGCCGGCCTCACCACCGCAGCAGTTCCCTATGGGCAGCGGCTGACCGGCCTCAGTGAACAACTGTTGGGCCGCACTCACCCCATGACCCTCATCACTCGACGCGATCTCGCATGGGCCTCCTTCCTCGCTCGCCGTCACAAGGACGCCTTCACGCTCCTGCAGGAGGACTTTCCCCACCAGGACGCGCGGCTGGCCCGTGAACGACAGGGACCCTCTCCAGCTGCCAATGGGCGCGTCCATGCCGTTGCACTACTGGAGGACACCGCTGCTGTCCGTGCGCGGCTGTTGGGTCCCGAAGACCCCGCAACCCTGGAATGCCACGTCAATCTCGCCGTCCTGTACTGGTCGCGAGGCGACAGGTCGACGGCCACTGCCCTGCTGGAGCAATCCCTCGTCGGCTGCCAGGTGACCTTCGGTACCCACCATCCGTACACCACCTCGGTGAACGACCGGCTGTCCCTCTGGCGAGAGCAGCACAAGCGGCACTGGTGGAACCGTACGAGCAGCCGGCTGCATCTGATCCGACCAGCGAGGACTGGCGACTCAGTGACGTGACAGGCCCCGGCGAGCAGGACCAGACGGTCGACGCCAGACCCCAGGACTCCTCGACGTGCGGGCGCTGTAAGGCACAAGTCCCCCACTCAGCGCTCAACTGAGCCCCGAAGCCTGGCCCACGACTGCTCCGGCAACAGCGCATCCCCATAGAGGTTCTCAAGGATGTCAGGGAATCTCAGACAGATCGAGGGACCGCACCTCAGGCGCTGCAACACTCCAGGACACACATACACGTTTCGTTAGATGTGCAGCTCATCAAGCATCATCTAAGAAGCAAGATCAATCTCATGCCCAGACAGGGACCAGAGCCGAGAGAACAGCAGAGGATCTCACGCGCCCCTGACAAGACGAGAACCCACACCGGCGACATGCTCTCCCCCGCCACGGACACAGCCTGGGAGTATCTTGCGCTGGTCGCCGACCGCCACCCCCAGCTCGCGCAAGAACTCACCGCGGCCGTCGACCAGCAACCCGACCTCCTCACCCACGACACCGTACTCGCCTGGTACGCCCACACCCACCGCGGCGAGCCGCACCTGCTGCACACCCTGATCGACAACCTCCGGCCGAGCGACACCGGAAGCCGGGACGTCGCACCCCTGCTCCTGGCCGACCCCCTGGTCCTCGGCCTCGACCCGGCGAGCGTGCAACGCGCACTGCACACCGAACTGGGCCCACGACACAGCAGTTACCCGCTCCCCGCCTCCGGTTCGTTCCTCGCCCTGGCCGCCGGGTTCCCCGACGACACAGCCGTCGCCAGCGCCTGGGAGGCCCTCCAGCGCGAGCGCGACCTGCACGGACACGTCGAGGTGGACGTGTCGGTGTACTACCCGCTGGCCTACGCAGCCGTCGAGACTGCCGGCTTCGTGGACCAGGTAGCCCACGACAGCGCATGGATCTGCAGTCACTTCACCAAGGACGTCGACCCGCCGTTCGCCCAGGCCGTCATCCGCCGCCTGGAGCGTGAAGGGAGAAATCCTCGACCTTGGGGCCGGAAGCTGCAACGCTCGCGCTGCCTTCGCCGTCCTGGACCTCCTGCGCGACCCGGCACGGCTGACCGAACGCGCCTGGTCGACCGGCACTGCCGCGTCCTGGTCCTGTCGATGTCGGACGCGGTCGTTGCCGGCCGGGTCCTTGACGGCGAGCGCGGCGAGGACGACCCAGTTGGTTCGGCGCCTGCTGGGTGCTGGTCTGCTGCGTCGGCGATCGGCTCGCATGGTGTCGTTGGCCGGCAGGAGGGCGGCAAGGGCGAGGTTGGCGGCGACGGTAACGGTCAGCGACGACCAGCCGGTCACGAGCCGAGTTCACCACAGGCAGCAGCAGCCCGCGGGC
>CBFHCJ010000002.1:0-41777 GCA_965654005.1 uncultured Streptomyces sp.
CATATGGGACGGGGTGTGCTGAGGTCGGGGGCCGCGCGCGTACCCCCGCCGGCTCCCGGCAGCGGACTTCTCGGAACCCCGGGTCACATCGTGCAGGCGCGTGACCACTGCGCTGGTGCTGGTGCCGTGCAGCGTGTTCATCTCGCGCCCCCCGTCGTGGACTTCCGGTGTTCGGTCTTGCTCTGTTGCGGTCTTGCGGTCTTGCGGTCTTGCTTGCTTCCTTGCCTGTGCCGAAAAGCTTGCCCGGGCCACTTCATCGCCGTGTCCGCCGACTGTCACAGACCTGTCACAGGGGCCGTCCGCAGTGGCACCACAGCGAGATCACAGAGAAGAGTCGTATGGCCACGCGGGCCCCCCATCGCCGACATCTCGTACGGCCGAGATGTACGGGAGCACTCCAACAGTCGAAAGACGGCCGTGGCATGGGCCAGAATGACCCCCGTGCCTTCCCTGTTGCTGATCGAGGACGACGACGCCATCCGAACGGCCCTGGAGCTCTCTTTGACGCGCCAGGGACACCGTGTGGCCACGGCTGCCACCGGCGAGGACGGTCTCAAGCTGCTGCGCGAGCAGCGGCCGGACCTGATCGTGCTGGACGTGATGCTGCCCGGCATCGACGGGTTCGAGGTGTGCCGGCGCATCCGGCGCACCGACCAACTGCCGATCATCCTGCTGACCGCGCGCAGCGACGACATCGACGTCGTGGTCGGGCTGGAGTCCGGCGCGGACGACTACGTCGTCAAGCCCGTGCAGGGGCGGGTGCTCGACGCCCGGATCCGGGCCGTACTGCGCCGCGGCGAGCGCGAGGCCAGTGACTCGGCGACGTTCGGCAGCCTCGTCATCGACCGGTCGGCCATGACGGTCACCAAGAACGGCGAGGACCTGCAGCTCACCCCCACCGAGCTTCGGCTGCTCCTGGAGCTGAGCCGACGGCCCGGCCAGGCGCTGTCCCGGCAGCAGCTGCTGCGGCTGGTGTGGGAGCACGACTACCTGGGCGACTCGCGGCTCGTCGACGCGTGCGTGCAGCGGCTGCGCGCCAAGGTCGAGGACGTACCGTCGTCCCCCACCCTGATCCGTACGGTCCGTGGTGTCGGCTACCGGCTGGACGCCCCTCAGTGACGGGTTCGCGAGGGGGGATCCGCGGCTGGGCCGCGGGGCGGAAGACCGTACTGTCGCGGCTGCGCTTCACGAGCCTTCGGCTGCGCCTGGTCGTGGTGTTCGGGCTGGTCGCGCTGACCGCCGCCGTGTCGGCGTCCGGCATCGCGTACTGGCTCAACCGCGAGGCCGTGCTCACCCGTACACAGGACGCGGTGCTGCGCGACTTCCAGCAGGAGATGCAGAACCGGGCGAGTTCGCTGCCGATGCACCCGACGCGGGACGAACTGCAGCACACCGCCGGGCAGATGGCGAACAGCAGCCAGCGCTTCAGCGTGCTCCTGGTCGCGACGGACGAGCACGGCAAGACCGTGGTCGGCAACTCCGACCTGGACACCTTCACGCTGAAGGACGTACCGAAGTCCCTGCGGACGGCGGTGAACAAGAAGCAGTCGGTGTCGTCGGCCAACAAGTACGCCTACCACCTGTACTGGCAGCGGATCGTCGACCACGACCAGCCGTATCTGGTGGGCGGCGCGAAGGTGATCGGCGGCGGTCCGACCGGCTACATGCTCAAGTCCCTGGAGCCGGAGGCCAAGGACCTCAACTCGCTCGCCTGGTCGCTCGGTATCGCCACGGGGCTGGCCCTCATCGGCTCGGCGCTGCTCGCGCAGGCCGCCGCCACGACCGTACTGAAGCCGGTGCAGCGCCTGGGCATCGCGGCCCGGCGCCTGGGCGAGGGCAAGCTGGACACCCGGCTGCGCGTGTCCGGCACGGACGAACTGGCCGAGCTGTCACGGACGTTCAACCGGGCCGCCGAGTCGCTGGAGAAGACGGTCGCGGACATGAGCGCCCGCGAGGAGGCCTCCCGCCGCTTCGTCGCAGACATGTCCCACGAACTGCGTACGCCCCTCACAGCGATCACGGCCGTCACCGAGGTGCTCGAGGAGGAGCTGGACGCGGAGACAGGCAGCGTGGACCCGATGATCGAGCCGGCCGTACGGCTCGTGGTCAGCGAGACCCGGCGACTGAACGACCTCGTCGAGAACCTGATGGAGGTCACCCGCTTCGACGCGGGCACGGCCCGGCTGGTCATGGACAACGTGGACATCGCCGACCAGATCACCGCGTGCATCGACGCCCGCGCCTGGCTGGACGCCGTCGAACTGGACGCCGAACGCGGCATGATGGCCCGTCTCGACCCGCGCCGCCTGGACGTGATCCTGGCGAACCTGATCGGCAACGCGCTCAAGCACGGCGGTTCACCGGTACGGGTCTCCGTGCGCGAGGAGGGCGAGGACCTCCTCATCAGGGTGCGGGACCACGGTCCGGGCATCCCCGAGGACGTCCTGCCGCACGTCTTCGACCGCTTTTACAAGGCGAGCGCCTCACGCCCGCGCTCCGAGGGCAGCGGCCTCGGCCTGTCCATCGCGAGGGAGAACGCGAACATCCACGGCGGCGAGATCACGGCCGACAACTCGCCGGGGGGCGGCGCGGTCTTCACGCTGCGCCTGCCGCGCGACGCGTCGCCGCTGGTCGAGGAGGAGAAGCGGAACGGGAACGGCACGGAAGGCAACGCCCGATGAGAATACGTGGCGGACGCCCCTGGCTCGCCGTACCGCTGCTGGCCGCGCTGCTGTCCGGCTGCGGCATCCGCTCCACCCAGGTGCCGACGGACTTCGGGCCCGCGCCGTCCCGGGTGCCCTGCGCGCTGTCCGGCGCGGACCTGACCGCGCAGGCGGGCCGCGGCATCCCGGTCCAGGTCTTCCTGCTGTGCGCCTCACAACTGGTCACGGCGGACCGTTCGGTGCGCATACCGGACGGCGCGGCCGAGGCCGAGCGCCAGGTGCTGGTGGCCCAGGGGCTGCTGGACCAGCTCGCCGCGGAGCCGTCGACCGCGGAGAAGCAGGCGGGTTACACGACGGACGTGACCGCCGGCGTCAAGGTGAGCGGGCCGCGCGGCAAGGACCCGGAGGGCACCTTCCGGCTGAGCACGCCCGTGAAGAACCTCACTTCCTACGCCCTCGCGCAGATCGTCTGCACCTTCGCCGACTCGGAGGCGACCGCCGCCGACGACGGGACCGTGGTGCTCGGCGGTCCGGACGAGCAGCCGCTGCGCCGTTACGAGTGCACGACCGAGGTGCGGTCGCGGCCGGGCAGCGAGAAGCCGCCGTCGACTGAGGTGACCGAGTCCTGAAAGCGATGTGACCGGGACCCGAAAAGCGATGTGACCGGGTCCCGAAAGCCAGGTGACCGGGTCCCGGACCGGCGCACGACCGGCCGTCCACGGGGGCGCTCGCAACCCGTACGTGCGCCCGTGCCGCTCCCACCGTGTGCCGCGCCAATCACACACCGTGCCGCACCGCGGAACCGGATCCGCCAAACCCTGCGTCTAGGGGGGCGTGCAGCGTCAAGGCTCAAACGGCGGCAGTACCGCGATCCGCATCCGTGTGGCAGGGGGTGTCCTCCTCGTCGCACACCTCGCTCTCGTCGCCTGGATCACGCTGCGCCCGTTGGACGTGCCCTGGGTGAGGCCCGCCAATCTGCATCCGTTCGCCGGCATCAGAGCCGATCTCGCGCTGGGCTGGCCGGAGGCCGCCCTCCGCATCGGGGAGGGTCTCGCGCTGCTCGCGCCGCTCGGGGTGCTGCTGCCCATGGCGGGCGGCCGGCTCGTCGTCTCGCCGCTCGCGTCGCTGGCCCGTACGGTCGCCGCGGGCACCCTGATCTCCCTGGGCATCGAGCTGTTGCAGACCGGGGTTCCCGGCCAGGTGGTGGACATCGACGCGGTCCTGCTGAACACGGCCGGGGTGGCGCTGGCCCACCTCCTGGTGGTGCCCGCGGCCCGGGCCCGGCTCCGCCGCCGGGTGGAGTGCCTGAACCGGGCCGCCCACCCCCGGGAGGAGTCGTCTCAGGGGCGGACCCCGACGATTCCCAGGGTCGGAATAGCTCCGTAGAGTGATGCTTCGCCCGTTTCGTCCCCGTAGCGTGGAACACGAGGAGAAGGCGGACGCCCGCACGGCCTGGTGACGCGAGGCCATACGCCGACACGCCGATGGGGCGCCCCTGTTCAGGGCGCCCCGTCGGCGCGGTACCGGCAGGTGACTCAGCCCAGCGGGGCGCCGTTCACCGGCAGACCGTGCAAGGGCGTCCCCTTGACCGGCAGTCCGCCGAGCAGCCCGGCTTTGAGAACGTCGCGCCGCCGCAGGCGGCGACCGGCGCGGCCGGCCCGTCGGCGACGACCTTCTGGGCGGCGGGCCGGGCGGCGGTGATCGCACCGCCGAGGGCGCCCTGTGCCGGGCCGAGGGCCTGACCCGCGCCGGGCAGCACCTTGGCGATGTTGCCCACGTTGTCCGTCGGCAGCGTCTGGGTGACGTTGCCCGGCCCGGCGACGTCCGGCACGGCCGACGCCGGGGCCGCGCTCGCGACGCCCGCACCCGCGGCGGCGAAGGCGGCGCCGAGAGCGGCGACACCGAGGGTCTTGGCAGCAGACTGCTTCATGGTGAATGCGTCCTTGGTCCGATGACGGGGATCTACGCGGTCCAGAACCGTAAACACGCGAGAGCGGGCCCCGCAAACATCCGGATTCGGCCGGATCGCCGCTCTCCGCTCGCCCCGGAATCGGCCCCGGTCAACCCTCGGACGACCCGGAACCCCTGGTCGAGGCGGTTTGCTGGAACAGCCATTCGGACTTCAATTCGGCGTAACCCGGCTTGATGACGTCATTGATCATCGCCAGTCGTTCATCGAAAGGAATGAATGCTGACTTCATAGCATTGACCGAGAACCACTGGAGGTCGTCGAGCGTATAACCGAACGCCTCGACCAGGTGGTCGAATTCCCGGCTCATGCTCGTCCCCGACATCAGACGATTGTCCGTGTTCACCGTGGCACGGAAGTGCAGCCGCCGCAGCAGGCCGATGGGGTGGTCGGCGTACGAGTCGGCGGCACCGGTCTGGAGGTTGGAGCTCGGGCACAGCTCCAGCGGGATGCGCTTGTCGCGTACGTATGAGGCGAGGCGCCCGAGCTTGACCGAGCCGTCCTCCAGGACCTGGATGTCGTCGATGATGCGCACGCCGTGCCCGAGCCGGTCGGCTCCGCACCACTGAAGAGCCTGCCAGATGGACGGCAGCCCGAAGGCCTCGCCGGCGTGGATGGTGAAGTGGTTGTTCTCTCGCTTGAGGAATTCAAAGGCGTCGAGGTGCCGGGTGGGCGGGTAACCGGCCTCGGCTCCGGCGATGTCGAAGCCCACCACACCCAAATCGCGGTATCGGTTGGCGAGTTCGGCGATCTCCAGGGCGCGGGCCGCGTGCCGCATGGCGGTGAGCAGGGCGCCGACGCGGATGCGGTGGCCGTTCCCCTTGGCCCGCCGCTCGCCCTCCCGGAAGCCCTCGTTGACGGCCTCGACGACCTGCTCCAGGCTGAGTCCGCCCTCCAGGTGCTGCTCGGGGGCGTACCGCACCTCGGCGTAGACGACTCCGTCCTCGGCCAGGTCCTCGGCGCACTCGGCCGCCACGCGCGCGAGCGCCTCTCGGGTCTGCATCACGCCGACGGTGTGGGAGAAGGTCTCCAGGTACCGCTCCAGGGAACCGGAGTCGGCGGCCTCGCGGAACCAGACGCCGAGCTTGTCCGGGTCGGTCTCAGGGAGGTTCCCATAGCCCGCGTCGCGGGCGAGTCCGACGATGGTGCCGGGACGCAGGCCCCCGTCGAGGTGATCGTGCAGCAGGACCTTGGGCGCCCGGCGGATCTGGTCCCGGCTCGGGGTGTTCTGGTGCTGGCTCGTCATTTTCGCACCATATTCCCTACGCGCGTAGAGTTCGATGTGTGACGGAGCGTCGATACCCAATGGTGACCCGCAGGACGGGTTTGGTACACCGTCGCTTCTGACACTGTTCTGTCGTGACTCCACCCACCGCTGAAGCAGCGGGCTTCCTACGTCGGCGGCTGAGCCTCCGCGCAGAGGACCGGCCCGGCCCCGTTGAGGACGTTCAGCGCGCGCTGCGCGGCTGCGGCCCAAGGATTCGATTCCCCGGCTGAGCCGGTGGTCCCCTCGAAAGAAGGTCTGATGGCACACCAAGCGACGCCGGTTCGCAGGGCCCGGCTGGGGAGGGCGCTCGGCCCGGAGCCGACGGCGGTGAGCGGCGCGGTGCTGCTGCTCCCGGGCGGCGACGAGGTCTCCGCCCGCAGACCGACCCCCCTGATGGCCACGGCCTCCGTCCGCGCACTGGGCCGCCGCCTGGCCCGGAGGGGCCAGAGCGACGGCCTTGTGACCCACGTGGTGCACTACCGCTACCGGGGCTGGAACGGCAGCGAGGCTCATCTGGCGCAGGACGCCACCTGGGCCGCCGACGAGGTCGTACGGCGCTACGGAGACGTGCCGGTCTGTCTCGTCGGTGTGGGAATGGGCGGCCGGGCGGCACTGCACGCTGCCGGGCACACGGCCGTCAGCTCCGTCCTGGCACTGGCCCCCTGGCTGCCCGAGGAGGACGTGGCGGCGTCCCCCGAACCGGTGAAGCAGCTCGCCGGCCGGCGGGTGCTGATCGTGCACGGCACGAACGACGAACGTACCGACCCGGAGCTGTCGTTCCGTCTCGCGGCGCGTGCGAAGAAGGCGAACCGCGACATCTGCCGCTTCGAGGTCCACACCGACGGGCATGGTCTGCACCAGTACCGCTCCGAGGTCCACGCACTGGCGGAGGACTTCGTGATGGGCACGTTGTTCGGGCGGGTGTTCTCCCGCCCGGTGGAGGACGCGCTGGCTGCTCCGCCGCCGTTGGGGCTGCGGATGCCGTTGGCCGCCGGCTTCGGGCGGTCGTTGCGGCGGTAGTTGTTGCGGCGGTAGCTCCGGTCGGGGGCGCCGTGCAGAACTTCGCCGTTCGAAACTGCGGGTCCGTCCCGGCTGGTGGCACCAACGGGGCGGAGTCGCGCAAGGTCCCTGCCCCGCTCCCCTTCCGGGCGCGGTCAGTCCGGCAGGAGCCGCCCCCTTCTCGACAACAGGAACTTCTTGAAGGCCGCCACCGGCGACGTGTCGACGTGCCCCGCCAGCCACGCGACACCGATCTCCCGCACCGCCCGTGGTGAAGTGACCGTGAGTTCCACGACGCCGGGACGCGGCACCGCCGGTGGCGGCAGCAAGGCCACCCCCAGCCCCGCCGCGACCAAGCCCCGCAGGGTCTCGGCCTCCTCGCCCTCGAAGGCGATGCGCGGTTTGAACCCGGCTTCCCGGCACAGGTCGTCCGTGAGACGGCGCATCCCGTAGCCGGATTCGAGGGTCACGAAGGTCTCGTCGGCCGCCTCGGCGAGGCGGACGCGTCGACGACGCGCGAGCCGATGGTCGGCGGGCACGACGAGCCGCAGCTTCTGCTCGTCGAGACGGCGGGCGACCAGGTCGGGGGCGTCGGGCACCGGTGAGGTCAGGCACAGATCCAGTTCCCCCGCCCGCAGCTTTTCGATCATCGCCTCGCCGTAGTTCTGGACGAGGCTGAAGCGGACGCGCGGATGTTCGGCGCGGAAGGCGTGGAGCAGACCGGGCACGGTCTCGGCGCCCATCGTGTGCAGAAAGCCGAAGGCGACCTTGCCGGTGGCCGGGTCGGCGTCCGCGCGCACCTCGTCGGCGGCCCGCTCCACCTCCGCGAGGGCACGATCGACGGAGGCGAGGAACGTACGCCCCGCCGGGGTGAGCGAGACCGTGCGGCCGCGGCGGGCGAACAGTTCGACGCCCAGGTCCTGCTCCAGTCGGACGAGCGCACGGGACAGGGTGGACTGCGGGACCTGCATCTCCTGCGCGGCGCGTGTGACGTGCTCGGTACGGGCGACGCCCGCGAAGTACGCCAGGCGGGGCGCGAGCAGCGCGACGATGTCTTCTCCGTCACTTGTGTCACTGGACTGTGACAGGCGGGCCTCTGGCCTTTGCTGATGCACCATGGGAACGATTATGGCGTTTCCATGCATTGGACGGATGAGGCCGGGGTCCGTACGTTCGAAGCATGCCTGCTGCCAGTACCGAGGCGTCCACCACCGTGGGCGCCGACACCGTCACCGTCACCGTCCCCGTCACCGACTCCCGTATGACCCCAGGAGGCCCCGGCTACCGCCGGATGAGCCTCGCCCTGTTCCTCGCGGGCGTGGCGACCTTCGCCCTCCTCTACTCCACGCAGGCCCTGCTGCCGCTCGTCTCCTCCGACTTCGGGGTGACGGCGAGCGCGGCGAGTTGGACGGTGTCGGGCGCGACCGGCGCGCTGGCGCTGTTCGTCCTTCCCATGAGCGCGCTGTCCGAGCGCTTCGGACGGCGTACGTTGATGACGGCGTCGCTGGCGGTCGCGGTGACGGTCGCCCTGCTGGTCCCCTTCGCCCCGTCGCTGGGCGCGCTGATCGCGCTGCGAGCGGTCCAGGGAGCGGCCCTGGCCGGGCTGCCGGCATCGGCGACCGCGTACCTGGCCGAGGAGGTCCGCCCCAAGGCCCTGGTCACGGCCATCGGCCTGTTCGTGGCCGGCAACAGCGTCGGCGGGATGAGCGGCCGGGTCATCACCGGCTGGGTCGCTCAGGAGTGGGGCTGGCGGGTCGCCTTGGGCACGATCGGCGTGATCGCGGTCGCCTGCGCGGTGGCCTTCCGTCTGCTGCTCCCGGCCCCTGAGCACTTCAATCCGGGCTCACTGCGCCCGCGCGTGCTCGCCAGGACGGTCCGCGACCACCTCGGCAATCCGCTGCTGTGCCGGCTGTACGCGATCGGCGCGCTGTTCATGATGGTGTTCGGCGGTGTGTACACGGTGATCGGCTACCGCCTGACGGACGATCCTTTCGGATTGCCGCAGGGCATCATCGGCTCGATCTTCCTGGTGTACCTGGTGGGCACGGTGTCGGCGTCGACGGCGGGCAGACTGGTGGGCCGCCTGGGCCGCCGCGGGGCGCTCTACCTGGCGGGCGGCACGACGACGACGGGTCTGCTGCTGTCCCTGGCGTCCTCGCTGTCGCTGGTCCTGCTGGGCCTGGTCCTGATCACGGCGGGCTTCTTCGCGGGCCACGCGGTGGCGTCGTCGGCGGTCAGCCACACGGCGAAGCAGGGCCGCGCCCAGGCCTCGGCCCTCTACCAGTCGTCGTACTACTTCGGCTCCAGCACCGGCAGCACCCTCGGCGCGGTGGCCTTCCACGCGGGAGGCTGGGCCGGAACGGTCGGCATGGGCCTGCTGGCGGTGCTCGGCGTCGTGACGATCACGGTGCTGGGGACCCGGGCGGCCCGCGCCGAGCGGCGGCTCGTGACGGCCTGAGCCCCAGGCCCCGTGCCTCCACGCGTCCCCCTCTGGTCGGCGCCGGTTGTCAGTGGTCGCGTAGAGCGTCCTTGCAACCGGTCTGACCTGCGCTTTCCCGCTCTCCGGGGGCCGTTGTCAGTGGGCTGCTGTAGCTTCCGAAGTGCTGGGGCGCAAAGGCACGGCACAGGAACGTCCACGGGGGTGGGGCATGAGTGACGGCACGGCGACGATGGACGACCTCGACGTCCGACTGGAGAAGCACCGGGTCGAGCTGACGGGGTACTGCTACCGGATGCTCGGCTCCTCCTTCGAGGCCGAGGACGCGGTGCAGGACACGATGGTGCGCGCCTGGCGGAGTTACGAGAAGTTCGAGGGCCGCTCCTCGCTCCGCTCGTGGCTGTACCGGATCGCGACGAACGTCTGTCTGGACATGCTGAGCGCCGGCAACAAACGCGCCCGCCCGATGGACCTGAGCGACTCCACGCCACTCGCCCAGGCCGCCCTCTCCCCGCGCCCGGACACCACGTGGCTCGAGCCGATGCCCGACGCGCGGGTCCTTCCGACGACCGGCGACCCGGCGGAGGCGACGGTCGCCAAGGAGTCGGTCCGCCTGGCGTTCATGGCGGCCCTGCAGCGGCTGCCGCCCAAGCAGCGCGCGGTACTGATCCTGCGCGAGGTGCTGGCCTGGAAGGCGAGTGAGGTCGCCGAGCTGCTCGACACCTCGGTCGCCTCGGTCAACAGCGCGCTGCAGCGGGCGCGCGCGACGCTGACGGAGAGAGGCGGGGAGGGCGCCGACGCCGCCGTCTCGGATGCCCTCGACGAGGAGCAGCGGGGGCTCCTGGAGCGCTATGTGGCGGCCTTCGAGGGGTACGACATGGCGGCGCTGACGACCCTGCTGCACGAGGACGCGGTGATGACGATGCCGCCGTTCGACCTATGGCTGCGGGGCACGCCGGACATCACCGGCTTCATGACCACGATCGGCTCGGCCTGCGTGGGCTCGCGCCTGGTGCCGGTCGAGGTCAACGGCCTGCCGGGCTTCGCACAGTACAAACCGGATCCTGAGACGGGCGGCTTCACGGCCTGGTCGGTCCAGGTCCTGGAGATATCAGAGGGCCGACTCACCGGGTTGCACTTCTTCCTCGACACACAGCGCTGGTTCCCGCTGTTCGGTCTGCCTCTCCAGCTCGTGGGTGGACCGGGCGGGCGCCCCTGACTCATCGGCGGCGGGTCCGCGAGGCACCGCTGTGCCTCTAGTCGACGGGAAACTCGCTGGTGTCGATGACGAGGTCGAAGGGAGCGGGAAGCTTGATGGCCTCCCCGAACTTGGCGGTGCTCAGGGGGCGACAGACGTCGCCCTTGGGTTCTCCGTAGAGAGTCGCGGTCGGGCCGTCCGGAGCCCAGCGGTCGACGAGGAGGTAGAGCGGAATTCCTGCGGTGGCGTAGGCGGCGGGTTTACTGATGCGGTCGTGGCGGGCGTTGGACTTGGAGGTCACCTCGACGACGAGTTCGGCCAGGGCGGCCGGAATGTGGGTGGTGTCCGTTTCCGTGCACTCCGGCACCGGAGCCACCACGAGGTCCGGGATGAGCATGCCCAGTCGCGACGGCACGGCGATGGCCAGTGTCTGGAAGATCTCCCAGTCCTCGGGGATCACGGAGTAGAGGCGACGCTGAATACGGGCCGCGATCACGTTGTGACGGGGCGCGGGAGCAGGTGACACGGTGATGATCCCCTCGATGATCTCCACCTTGCTGCCCTCAGGCCATTCCATCTCCTCCCAGAACCGGACCAGGTCGTCCCAGCTCTGCTCGGGGTCGTGGCTGACGGTGAGTGCGCTCATGGCGGTCTCCTATCGTTGCGTCACCGATTCCAGCATGCCGAACGGGACCGGCGCAGGTCCACCGATCCCGTTCACCTGAAAGGGAAAACACCTGGTCAGGCGATACGTTCCAGCACGACCGGCGTAGCCGTGAACTCCGCGCCCGCCGCCCCGATGTCGTACGAGCCCTCGATCGCCTGCAACGCGTACGGGAAGCGTTCCGGGGTGTCCGTGTGCAGGGTCAGCAGCGGCTGCCCCTCCGTCACCGTGTCGCCCGGCTTGGCGTGCATCTCGATGCCCGCCCCCGCCTGCACCGGGTCCTCCTTGCGGGCACGGCCCGCGCCGAGGCGCCAGGCGGCGACGCCGATGTCGTACGCGTCGAGGCGGGTCAGGACGCCCGACGAAGGGGCCTTGATCACGTGCTGCTCACGGGAGGCGGGCAGCGGCGCGTCCGGGTCGCCGCCCTGCGCTGCGATCATGCGGCGCCAGACGTCCATCGCGGAGCCGTCGGCCAGGGCCCTCGCCGGGTCCGCGTCCTTCACACCGGCCGCGTCCAGCATTTCGCGCGCCAGGGCGATCGTCAGGTCCACCACGTCCGCCGGGCCGCCGCCCGCCAGTACCTCGACCGACTCGCGGACCTCCAGCGCGTTGCCCGCCGTCAGGCCCAGCGGGGTCGACATGTCCGTGAGGAGCGCGACCGTCTTCACGCCGTGGTCCGTGCCCAACCCCACCATCGTCGACGCCAGTTCACGCGCGTCGTCCAGAGTCTTCATGAAGGCACCACTGCCCACCTTCACGTCCAGCACCAGCGAGCCCGTGCCCTCCGCGATCTTCTTCGACATGATCGACGAGGCGATCAGGGGGATCGCCTCCACCGTGCCCGTCACATCACGGAGCGCGTAGAGCTTCTTGTCCGCGGGCGCCAGGCCGTCGCCCGCCGCGCAGATCACCGCACCGGTCGTGTCGAGGACGTGCAGCATCTCCTCGTTCGACAGCAGCGCGCGCCAGCCGGGGATCGACTCCAGCTTGTCCAGCGTGCCGCCGGTGTGGCCGAGGCCGCGGCCCGACAGCTGGGGGACGGCGGCCCCGCAGGCCGCCACCAGGGGAGCGAGCGGCAGCGTGATCTTGTCCCCGACACCGCCCGTCGAGTGCTTGTCGGCCGTCGGGCGGGACAGCGACGAGAAGTCCATGCGCTCGCCGGAGGCGATCATCGCCGCGGTCCAGCGCGCGATCTCACGGCGGTTCATGCCGTTGAGCAGGATGGCCATCGCGAGCGCGGACATCTGCTCGTCGGCGACCTCGCCCCGCGTGTACGCGTCGATGACCCAGTCGATCTGCTCGTCGCTCAGCTCACCGCGGTCCCGCTTGGCGCGGATGACGGAGATGGCGTCCATGGCCATGGTTTCCTTCCGACGTTGCGAAGGTGTGCGGCCCTCTGCGCCTCGAAAGGCAGCTCAGAGGGGCCGCACGGTAGTTACTGGGTGAGATGGTCCGGGCCGAACGCCTGGGGCAGCATCTTTGACAGCGGCAGGATTCCCGCCGGGGTCTCCAGGAGCAGATCCGGGCCCCCGAACTCGTACAGCAACTGGCGACAGCGCCCGCACGGGACGAGGCTCTCGCCGTGACCGTCGACACAGACGAAGTGCGTGAGCCGGCCACCCCCGGTGTCGAGCAGCTGTGAGACCAGCCCGCACTCGGCGCACAGACTCAACCCGTAGGAGGCGTTCTCGACGTTGCAGCCGGTGACGACGCGCCCGTCGTCGACCAGGGCCGCGGCCCCGACCGCGTAGCCCGAGTAGGGGGCGTACGCGCGGGACATCGCCGCACGCGCCTCCTGCCGCAGGGCCTCCCAGTCGACCATCGCCGACGGAGTCACTTGCCCTGTCCCTTCCGGTACGGCAGACCGTCCGCCTTCGGCATCCGCAGGCTCTGCGCGGACAGCGAGAGCACCAGCAGGGTGACGATGTACGGGGTGGCGCCCACGAGCTGCTTGGGAACGTCGTCCGTGCTGACGTACCAGACGAACATCAGGGCCGAGATCACGGCCGTGATCAGCGCGGGCAGATACTTCCTCTTCCACGCGAGGTACGCCGCGCCGACCACCAGCAGAACCGCGAGCAGCAGGATCAGCGCGTGCACGTTGGTGGTGCCGCCGCGCAGATTGAGGCTGTCGGTGTAGCCGAACAGGCTCGCGCCGAGGGCGAGACCGCCCGGCATCCAGTTGCCGAAGATCATCGCGGCGAGACCGATGTAACCGCGGCCGGCGGTCTGGCCGTCCAGATACACGTTGGACGCCACGATCGACAGGAACGCGCCGCCCAGACCCGCGAAGCCACCGGAGATGATCACGGCGATGTACTTGTACTTGTAGACGTCGACGCCCAGCGACTCCGCCGCCACCGGGTTCTCACCGCATGAACGCAGGCGGAGGCCGAAGGCCGTGCGCCACAGCACCCACCAGGTGACCGGGACGAGGGCGACCGCGATCACGGTCAGCGGCGACAGGTCGGTGACCAGACCGCCGATCAGGCCGGCGATGTCCGAGACCAGGAACCAGTGCTTCTGGTTGAGGGAGTCCAGCGCGCCGGACAGACCCGGGATGTCGAACGTGCCGAGCGACTCGATCGGCGGGGACTGCTTGGAGGAGCCCTGCGGAGCGTTCTCGAAGGTGAACTTCGACAGGTAACGCGTGGTGCCGAGGGCCAGGATGTTCAGCGCCACACCGGAGACGATGTGGTTGACGTTGAAGGTCACGGTGGCGATGGCGTGCAGGACGGCTCCGAGCGCGCCGCCGATGACGCCGAAGGCGACACCGGTCCACGGGCCCCACTGGTAGCCGGCCCAGGCGCCGAACCAGGTGCCGAGGATCATCATGCCCTCGAGCCCGATGTTGACGACGCCCGCGCGCTCGGCCCACAGGCCGCCGAGGCCCGCCAGGCCGATCGGCACGGCCAGGCGCAGGGCCGTGGACATCTGTCCGGTCGAGGTGATGCCGTCGGCGCCGCTGATCAGGCGAACGGCCGAGGTGAGAACCAGCACGCCCGCGATGATCAGCAGGAGTACGGGGAGTGAGACGCGGCGGCTGCCCTTGCCGGGCTGCGCCTTCGGCTTGGCGACGGTCGCGGTGGACATTAGGAAGCCACCTCCTTCTTCGGATTGTTGTCGGCGGCGGCCTCCGCGGCGAGCTCCGCGCCGACCCGCTTCTGCTGGCGGCGCAGACCCCACTGACGTACGGCCTCGTACGAGATGACGACCGCGAAGACGATCAGACCCTGCATGATCGTGGCGATCTCCTTCTCGTACGCCACCGGGGTCGCGTAGTCGAGGGCCGGGGACGTCTTCTCGAGGAAGGCCCAGAGCAGGGCGGCGAGCGCTATGCCGCCGGGGTTGTTGCGGCCGAGCAGGGCGATGCCGATGGCGGTGAAGCCGAGACCGCTCGGGAAGCTCAGGCTGAAGGTGTGGACGTCGCCGAGCAGCAGCGGCAGGCCGGCCAGGCCCGCGACCGCGCCGGAGATCAGCATCGCCGTGAGGACCATGCGCTTGGCGTCGACACCGGAGGCCGCGGCGGCGGTCTCGGAGGCGCCGGTGGCGCGCAGGTCGAAGCCGAAGCGGGTGCGGTTGAGGACGAGCCAGTACGCGATGCCCAGCGCGACGGCGAGGAAGACCAGGCCGTAGATCTCGCCGACGTCCGAGCCCAGGTCGATGCCGGGCACCCAGCCGGACTTCTTCATCACGCCGGTCGTGTTGTTGTCACCGACCAGCACGCCGAAGTTGTCCGTGAGGGTGAGGTAGCCGATGAGGCTGGTGGCGATCGCGTTGAGCATGATCGTCGCGACGACCTCGCTGACGCCCCGGGTGACCTTCAGCACTCCCGCGATACCGGCCCAGAAGGCACCGGTGAGCATCCCGACGGTCAGGAGCATCGGGATCTGCAGGAAGGACGGCAGCGCCACGTGCGCGCCGACGATCGCGGTCACCACGGCGGCCAGACGGTACTGGCCGTCGACGCCGATGTTGAACAGGTTCATACGGAAGCCCAGGGCGACCGCGAGCGCGGCGATGTAGTACAGCGACGCCTGGTTGATGATCAGGACCTGGATGTCGGAGTACGTCACCTGCTGGAGCATCAGCACGTACGGCTCGATCGGGTTCTTGCCGGAGGCGAGCAGCACGATCGAGGTCAGCAGGATCGCCGAGAGGAGCGCGATGACCGGACCGGCCACCGCGAGGAGCACCCGCTCCTTGTCGGACTTCTTCATCGGGCGTCGTCCTCCGGGGCGGCGTCACCAGCGTCTTCGGTGGATTCCTCCACGTGTTCCAGGTGGCCGGACGCGGCACCCGTCATGGCCGAGCCCAGCTCCTCCGGAGTGATGGTGGCCGGGTCGGCGTCGGCGACCAGCCTGCCGTTGTAGATCACCCGGAGGGTGTCAGAGAGGCCGATCAGCTCGTCCAGGTCGGCGGAGATCAGCAGCACGGCCAGGCCCTCGCGGCGGGCCTCCCGGATGCGGTCCCAGATCTGCGCCTGCGCGCCGACGTCCACACCGCGGGTGGGGTGCGCGGCGATCAGGAACTTCGGGTCGTGGCTCATCTCGCGGCCGACGATCAGCTTCTGCTGGTTGCCGCCGGAGAGGGAGGCGGCGGTGACGTCGATGCCGGGGGTGCGGACGTCGTACTCCTCGACGATCCGCCGCGTGTCCTCCTGGGCGCCCTTGAGGTCGATCCAGAGGCCCTTGGCGTTGGGGCGCTCGGTGACGTGGCCGAGGATGCGGTTCTCCCACAGCGGGGACTCCAGCAGCAGGCCCTGGCGGTGGCGGTCCTCGGGGATGTAGCCGACGCCCTGCTCGCGGCGTTTGCGGGTGGGCCAGGGGGTGATGTCCTCACCGAGGAAGGTGATGGTGCCGGAGTCGGCGTGCTTGAGGCCGATCAGCGCGTCGATGAGCTCGGTCTGGCCGTTGCCCTCGACGCCGGCGATGCCCATGACCTCGCCCGCATGGATGGTGAAGGTGACGTCGTCGAGGACGCGTCGCACCTCGGCGGCGGTCTCGGCCATGTCCTCCGTGAGCAGACCGGTGGCGGTGGGCTCGGCGAGCTCGCCCAGGGAGGCGTGGCCGACCGCGTGGACCGTGAGGCCCTCGACCTTGATGACCGGCTTGTCCGTGACGGTGGACTCGGCGGTCTCCGGGGTGGGCAGTTCGCTGCCGACCATCAGCTCCGCGAGCCGACGCGGGGTGGTCTCGGAGGGGACGGCCGTACCGACCGTCGTACCCCGCCTCATGACCGTGATGTCGTCGGCGACGGAGAGGACCTCGCCCAGCTTGTGGGAGATGAAGATGACGGAGAGTCCCTCGGACTTCAACTCGCGCAGGTTGCCGAAGAGCGCGTCGACCTCCTGCGGGACGAGCACTGCGGTCGGCTCGTCCAGGATCAGGGTCCTGGCGCCGCGGAAGAGGACCTTCAGGATCTCCACGCGCTGACGGTCGGCGACGCCGAGGTCCTCGACGAGGACGTCGGGGCGTACGCCAAGACCGTAGCGGTCGGAGATCTCCTTGATCTTCTTGCGGGCGCCGCCGCCGATGCCGTACAGCTTCTCGCTGCCCAGGACCACGTTCTCCAGGACCGTGAGGTTGTCGGCGAGCATGAAGTGCTGGTGGACCATGCCGATGCCGCGCGCGATGGCGTCGGCGGGGCCCTGGAAGGTGACCTGCTCGCCGTCGACGGTGATCGTGCCCTCGTCCGGCTTCTGCATACCGTAGAGGATCTTCATCAGGGTCGACTTGCCGGCGCCGTTCTCACCGACGAGGGCGTGCACGGTGCCCTTGCGGACCGTGAGATGGATGTCGTGGTTGGCGACGACACCGGGGAACCGTTTGGTGATCCCCGCCAGCTCTACCGCGGTGGTGGACTGTGCGGTGAGCGGAGGGCTGCTGGAGGCGTCGATGGCGCACTCTCCTTGGAAAAAGGGCCGCCCTACGCGCGTAGCGTCCCTGCTGTGAATAGTGCTCGAACATGGCCGGCCCTGCTCGGCATCCGATCCGTTCCGAGCACTCTGCCGCGCGAACGGGGCGCGGGTCGGTCATCTTCCCGCACCCCGTTCCGTGGCCGTAACGCTGTCATTACGGCGCTCTTCCGACCGTGGCTGCGACAAGGCCGACGACCGCCGGGTCAGGAGGTCTTGACCTTGATCGTGCCGTCCTTGATGCCCTGTTCGGCCTTCTTCAGCGCGGCCTGAAGGTCGGCGTTGCCCTTGAAGACCGGGTTGGAGTCGGCCAGGCCGACACCACCGTTGACCAGGGAGCCTCGGACCTCGCCGGACAGCGGCTTCTTGTCCTTGATGACCGACTTGGCCAGGTCGTACACCGCGCCCTGCACGTTCTTCAGGGCCGAGGTGAGGATGTACTGCTTGTACGCCGCCAGCGCGCTCTGGTCGTACTGGTCGGAGTCGACGCCGATCGCCCACACCTTGTGCGCGGCGGCGGACTTGATCACACCTTGGCCGGACAGGCCCGCGGCGGCGTAGACGACGTCGGCACCGGCGTCGATCTGGCCGTTCGCGGCGTTCTCGCCCTTGTCGGGGCTGGAGAAGCCGCCCTCGGCGGCGGTCTGCGTGAGGTACTGCGACTCGATCTTGATCTTCGGGTTGACCGACCGGGCACCCTGATCGAAGCCCGCCTCGAACTTGTGGATGAGCGGGACGTCCACGCCGCCGATGAAGCCGATGTGGTTCTTCTTGGTGACCTTGGCGGCGGCGACACCGGCGAGGTAGGAGGACTCCTCCTCGTGGAAGACCATGTCGGCGACGTTCTTCGCGTTGATGGTGTTGTCGTCGATGATGCCGAAGGTGACCTTCGGGTACTTGGCGGCAACCTCCTTGACGGCGGGCGCGTAGGCGAAGCCGACCCCTATCACCGGGTTGTAGCCGGCCTTGGCCAGCGTCTCCAGGCGCTGCACCTTGTCGGCGTCGGACTCGTTGTCCTGCGGCTCGACGTCGCGGCCACCGACCCCGAAGTCCTTCTGGGCCTTCTGGAAACCGGCGTACGCGGCGTCGTTGAAGGACTGGTCACCCTTGCCGCCCACGTCGTAGGCAAGGCCGACGCCTTTGCTCTTGCCGCCGCCGGCGGACGAGGTGGACGAGCTGCCACAGGCGGAAACGGTGACGGCGAGAGCTGCCAATGCGACTCCTGCAACCGCTATACGGGACACCCGGCGCATGGGACGAGACTCCTTCGTGTGAGCGCCCGTGCCAGGCGCTGGTTCCGCCGCAGAGTAACGCGCGTAGACGAGACGGAAAACCCCTTGCGCGGGGTTCCTCTCGGCCGTTATCGATTCGTGCCGACACCCGGTTACGTTTGCGCGCCCGCCATTACGGACGGGTGACACAAGTGGGCAAAGGGGCACCAACCCGGCACCCTCTTCGGGTCACCGGGCACCAGGATCGCTAGCGCTCGGCGTCCAGCAGCGCCGCCGCCGTGAACAGCTCCACGCCGACCGTGATGGCGTACTCGTCCGCGTCGAAGTCACCCTGGTGGAGGTCGCGGACGGTGCGCTCGCCGGGGCGGCGGACGCCGAGGCGGGCCATGGCGCCGGGCACGTGCTCCAGATACCAGGAGAAGTCCTCACCGCCGAGGCTCTGCTCGGTGTCCTCGACGGACTGCGCGCCGCGACGCGCGGTCATGGCGTCGCGCAGGAGATCGCTGACGACGGCGTCGTTGACGACGGGCGGCACCCCGCGGACGTAGTTGATCTCGGTCTTCGCCCGGTACAGGTTCGCGATCTCGTCGATCGCCGCGTGCACGAGGTCGGGCGCCTGCCGCCAGGCGTCGAGGTCCAGGCAGCGTACGGTCCCGGAGAGCTCGGCGTGCTGCGGGATGACGTTGCAGGCGTGCCCGGACTCGATACGGCCCCAGGTGACCGCGAGTCCGCTGCGGGCGTCGACGCGGCGGGCGACCAGCGCCGGCACCTCGGTGGCGACGCGCGCGACGGCCGTGACGAGATCGGTGGTGAGGTGGGGGCGCGCGGTGTGACCGCCCGCGCCGTCGAGTGCGACTTCGAGCCGGTCGCAGGCGGAGGTGATGGGGCCGTGGCGCAGTCCGATGCGCCCGGCGTCGACCTTGGGGTCGCAGTGCACGCCGATGATCCGCCCGACCCCGTCGAGGACACCGGACTCGATGGCGTCGGTGGCACCGCCCGGGAGGACCTCCTCGGCGGGCTGGAAGATCAGCCGCACCGGCTGCGGCAGCCGCCCCTGGCGGTGCAGCTCGGCGAGGACGAGCCCGGCGCCGAGGACGACCGTGGTGTGCACGTCGTGGCCGCAGGCGTGGGCGCGGTCGGGGACGGTGGAGCGGTAGGCGCACTCCGTCTTGGTGTCGGGGATCGGCAGCGCGTCGATGTCGGCGCGCAGCGCGAGCATGGGACGTACGCCGTCCCGGTCGCCGATGTCACACAGGAGCCCGGTGCCCGTGTCGAGCACGCGCGGAGCCAGTCCCGCCTGCTCGAGGCGGGCCTTGATCGCGGCCGTCGTACGGAACTCCTGGTTGCCGAGTTCCGGGTGCATGTGCAGGTCGCGGCGGAACGCGACGAGTTGGGCGCGCAGCGCCTCGGGCAGCGCGCCGGGGAGCACGGTGTCCCCGGGGTGATCGGCCTCGGACTCTCGGGACATCAGTTGGTTCACCCTTTGAAGGGTAGGGCGAGGGGCGGCCGGCTTCCCCTCGAAAAACAAAACTTCAGCCCGTCAGGGGAAGAAAAACCGGGCCGCTGCCGCATAGCCGGCGGTGGGGATGGGTAAGCTGGCCCGTCCTTCCGGGCGGAGGGATCTTGGCGGCTCCATGAGCGGGTCCGCCGGGGTGACCTCGGAGCCGTCCCGGCGACGCGGCGGGCGCCCGGTGATCCCTGCAAGGGACCGCTCGCGTGTCAAACGCATGTACTCCCGGTTCGTGGCCCTGCGGATCCGGCCTGCCGGCCGCGAGATCGTCCGCGCCACCGACGGCCCGGAACTGCCCGGGTGCCGGCCACTGGCCGAGTGGCCCGCCGGCGAGACGAGCCGGTCCGGTTCTGGCTGTCCGACCGGCCCGCCGACACTCCGCTGACCACCCCGGTCCGCCTGGCCGATCTTCTTCGCCCCCGCCGCACCGCCGTCCGTCCCCGGCGATAGCCTCGTTTCGACACGTACCAGCGAGGAGGCAGAGAACGATGGCGAAGGTTCCTACGGCAGCGGTGGCCGCGAGCGGGCTCGTCGGCGGGTACGGAGTCGCCCGCTGGAGCAAGAAGCGGCCGCTCGGCGGGGCCGTGCTCGCCGTCGCGGGGGCCGCGGCCGCGCAGCAGTGGCGCAAGCAGGCCGGCGGTGTGGCGGCCGGGGCACTGACCGCCGCGTACGTCGCCGCCTTCGCCGGGTCGCATCCGCTGGCCAAGAAGGTGGGCGCCTGGCCCGCCGTGTTCGGGGTGGCCGGAGCCGTCGCGCTCGCGTCCTGGGCCGTGGCCGACCGGCGCGGCTAGGCCGCCTCCGCTTCCACCGTCGCCGCCGTGAGCGGGCGGGCGATGTCCTCCAGCGGCCGCCTCTCCGCCCGTACCGCGAGCAGCGCCGCGACCAGGCCCGCCAGGCACATCAGGGACGCGCCGATCTGGAAGGCGAGAACCGTGTCGCCGACCTTGCCGGTGCCCGTGAGTTCCGCGAACAGCAGCGGGCCACTGATGCCACCGGCCGCGGTGCCGAGGGCGTAGAAGAAGGCGATGGACATGGCCCGCGTCTCCATCGGGAACACCTCGGAGACCGTCAGATACGCGCTGGAGGCGCCGGCCGAGGCGAAGAACAGCACCGCGCACCAGCACGCGGTCAGCGTGCCCGCACTCAGCGAGCCCTGGCCGAACAGCCAGGCCGTGCCGAACAGCAACAGTCCCGAGACCAGGTACGTCGAGGAGATCATCACCCGGCGGCCCACCGTGTCGAAGAACTTGCCGAGCAGCAGCGGGCCCATGAAGTTGCCGAGCGCGATGACGACGAAGTAGTAGCCGGTGTCGCCGGTCGGGACGTCGAAGAACCTGGTCAGGATCGCGCCGAAGCCGAAGGTGATCGCGTTGTAGAGGAAGGCCTGGCCGATGAAGAGCGAGAAGCCGAGCACGGACCGCCTGCGGTAGTCGGAGAAGACCGTACGGGCGATGGTGCCGAAGCCGATGCTCTCCCGCTGGTGGATGGTGATCTCGCCCTCGGGCGGCGCGAGCGGCTCGCCCTTCTCCGCCTCCACCTGCCGCTCGATCGAGGACACCACCCCTTCCGCCTCCTTCTCGCGGCCGTGTATCAGCAACCAGCGCGGACTCTCGGGGACGTGGCGCCGTACGAGGAGGATCACCAGGGACAGGACGGCCCCCAGGGCGAACGTCAGCCGCCAGCCGACCTCCTTCGGCAGCACGTCCGTGTTCAGCGCGACGATCGACAGCAGCGAACCGCCGACCGCGCCCACCCAGAAGCTGCCGTTGATGATCAGATCGACGCGGCCGCGGTAGTACGCCGGGATCAGCTCGTCGATCGCGGAGTTGATGGCCGCGTACTCGCCGCCGATACCGAAGCCGGTGAGGAAGCGGAAGAGGAAGAACCACCAGGTCGAGAAGGAGACCGCGGTCAGGGCGGTGGCGGCCAGATACACGGCGAGCGTGATCATGAAGAGCTTCTTGCGGCCGTAGCGGTCGGTGAGGCGGCCCCAGAAGAGGGCGCCGGAGCAGGCGCCCGCCACATACAGCGCTGCCGCGATGCCGGTGACCTCACTGGAGGTGATCGGCAGTCCGCTGCCGGGCTCGGAGAGCCGGCCCGCGATGTTTCCGACGACCGTGACCTCCAGGCCGTCGAGGATCCATACCGTGCCGAGGCCGATCACGATCGTCCAGTGCCAGCGGGACCAGGGCAGACGATCGAGACGGGCGGGGATCGCGGTGGTGACCGTGCCGGGCGGGGGCGCGGTGACGGACATGGGGGCCTCCTCGGGCGGCGCCGGGTGACGCCGCACCCGGGCCGAGTGCCCGCGCAGCCGCCGGTCACGCCCCCGGCGCCCGTGACTACGCCCCCAGCGCCCGCGACACCGTGTAGATCAGCAACCCGGCCAGCGAACCCACCACCGTGCCGTTGATCCGGATGAACTGCAGGTCGCGACCGATGTGCGCCTCGATCTTCCGCGTGGTGTGCCCGGCGTCCCAACCGGCTACCGTGTCCGTGATCAAAGACGTGATCTCCTTGCGGTACGTCGTCACGACGTGCACCGCCGCGCCCTCCACCCACCTGTCCACCTTGGCCTGGGTCCTCGGCTCGGTGGCCATGCGGGCGCCCAGCGACAGCAGCGACGCCCGCACGCGCAGCCGCAGCTCGCTGCGCTCGTCCTCGGCGGCGGCGACGATCATGGAGCGGACGGCCGTCCAGGCGGAGGCGATCAGGTCCTGGACCTCGCCACGGCCCAGCACCTCGCCCTTGAGCCGCTCCACACGCGCCCGGGTGTCGGTGTCGGACTGCAGGTCGGAGGCGAAGTCGGTCAGGAACCGGTCCAGGGCGCCGCGCGCCGGGTGCGAGGGCGCGTCGCGCATCTCGGTGACGAAGCGCAGCAGCTCCTTGTAGACGCGCTCGCCGACCTTCTTGTCGACGAAACGGGGCGTCCAGCCGGGTGCGCCGCCCTGGATGGCGGCCGTGATCTGCTCGTCGTTCAGGACGAGCCAGTCGTGCGCGCGGATGCAGATCAGGTCCACGACCCGTCTGTGACCGCCGTCCGCGACGACCTTCTCCAGCATCTTGCCGAGACCGGGCGCTATCTCCTGGGCGTCGGCGCGACGCGTGACGGCCTCGCCGACCACCGCCTGGACGTCCGAGTCGCGCAGCACGGTCAGGGCCCCGCGCAGGGCCGTCGCCAGCTCCGCCGTCACCCGGTCCGCGTGCTCCGGCTCGGCGAGCCAGACGCCCAGACGACTCGCCATGCCGACGGCGCGCAGGCGCTGCCGTACGACCTCCTCGGAGAGGAAGTTCTCACCGACGAACTCGCCCAGCGACACGCCGAGCTGGTCCTTCTTGTTGGGGATGATCGCGGTGTGCGGGATGGGCAGCCCGAGCGGATGCCTGAAGAGCGCGGTGACCGCGAACCAGTCGGCGAGCGCGCCGACCATTCCGGCCTCGGCCGCCGCCGCCACATAACCGGCCCAGGGGCCCGCGCCCGAGTTGTGCGCCCAGGTGGCGAGGACGTACACCAGCGCCACGAAGAGCAGCAGCCCCGCCGCCGTACCCTTCATCCGGCGTACGCCACGGCGCTTCTCCTCGTCGGCGGGGCTGAAGGCGGTCATCGCGCGACTGGTGGCGGCGCCCGGGCGGGCCTGCTGCCCCATGGTCACCGCTTCATGCTGCTCCACGGTCACCGCTTCGTCCGGTTTCGTACGTTCCATCCACTCCACCCGTTCGTGTCCCCCCGTACACATTGTCCCTTCCTGACCGACTCCTGGAACGGAACAGGAGTTCCCGGAGTCGGTCCGGAAGGAGAAGTCTCGGGGGCATTTCAGGGTCTCGTCAGGGTTCCCCTCAGGGATCGACTCAGGTATCGACCGTCCCCCTCGGCTCGTCTCCCGCCCGTGACGCATCATGGGGCTGATCACTGCCGGAGCCTCGGGCTCCCGTCGCCCGAGGAGACAGGCACCGCTTGACCAGGCGTAACAACGGGGATACGAAGGTGTCCCCCGCCAGACACCGCGCCTTGCGGCTGCCCTGCGCACGCTCGCCCTGGCCGTCTCTGACCTCGCTGAAGGGGGCGGCGCCGGCCGAGCTGTGACGGGCGGCGGTCACGACGGGGCCGGTGCGTCGGTCAGTACCCCCTGCCCCGCCGCCGGTCCCGCTCCTCGCGCCGGGCCTCCCGACGCTCCTCACGGCGTTCGCGCATCAGCTCACGGCGCTCGTCCCACGCCTGCAGGTGCGCCTCCCAGTCCTCCCGGTGCTCCTCCCATGCCTCCCGGTGCGCGCCCCCAGGCTCTGCCGGGCCGTCGTGGTGGGAGACGCGCGGCTCCCCGCGCGCGGCCTTGCGGTCCAGCTTCTCCTGGCGGCGCTCCTCGGGCTACGAGACCGCCCGCTCCGCCTGCCCTGCGTACATTTTCGCGATCACCGCCTCGATGTCCGGCTCCCGTACCGACAGGTCCACCAGCGGATACTCCGCCGCGATGCGCGCGACGAGCGGAGCCGCCGACTCCGACGCCGGGAAGGCGAGCCACTGCCGCGGCCCGTCGACCTTCACCACGCGCCCGGGCGGCGCCTCGATCGGCGCCAACTCGCGCTCCAGGTCGACCACGAGGGTGCGTTCGCTGTCGCCCACCTCGTGCAGTCCGGCGAGCGGGCCGTCGTACATCAGGCGGCCGTGGTCGATGACCATCACCCGTGAGCACAACTGCTCGATGTCCTGCAGGTCATGGGTGGTCAGCAGCACCGTCGTGCCGCGCTCGGCGTTCAACTCCCGCAGGAAGTCCCGGACCTTGGCCTTGGAGATGACGTCGAGGCCGATCGTCGGCTCGTCGAGGTACAGCACCTCGGGGTCGTGCAGCAGCGCCGCCGCGATGTCGCCCCGCATCCGCTGCCCCAGCGACAGCTGACGTACCGGCACGTCCAACAGGCCGTCCAGCTCCAGAAGTTCGACGCATCGGTCGAGGTTCTCTCGGTAACGGCCGTCCGGTATACGGTACATGCGGTGCATCAGCCGGTACGAGTCGATCAGCGGCAGGTCCCACCACAGGGTCGTACGCTGACCGAACACCACCCCGATGCGCTGCGCGAGCCGCATCCGCTCGCGGGAGGGGTCGATCCCGGCGACGCGCAGTCGGCCGCCGCTCGGCGTCAGGATCCCCGTCAGCATCTTGATCGTGGTGGACTTCCCGGCGCCGTTCGGGCCGATATAGCCGACCATCTCGCCGCGCGCCACGGTGAAGGAGATCGAGTCGACGGCCCGCACCTGCCGTCGCTCGCTCTTCAGGAAACCGGTCCTCTTGCGCACATCGAAGACCTTTTCGACCTGCTCCAGTTCGATGAAACCACTGTCCATGAGCCCCTCAGCTCCCCGTACTCCGGTAGGAACGCAGTCCCGCCCGCCAGGCCAACCCCGCGAGCGCGCAGCAGCCCGCCGCCACCAACGGCGGCGCGAAGGCGACCCAGGTCGGCAGGTCGAGCGGATAGGGCCGCCCCAGCACATACAGCGCGGGCAGCCAGTTGACGAAGGCGAGCGGCAGTACGAAGGTCACCCCGCGCACCAGCTCCTTCGCGAAGACGGTGGGCGGGTACTGCAGCAGCGTCTGACCCCCGTACGTAAAGGAGTTCTGCACCTCGGAGGCGTCCTGCGCGACGAACTGGAAGGCCGCGCCCGCCACGAACACGGCGCAGAAGATCGCACCGCCGCTGAGCAGCATCAGCGGGATCATCGCCACCTTGAGCGGGGTCCAGGAGATGTGCAGCGCGGCGACCGCGTACACGAGGACGCACGCCCCCTGGGTGACCCGACCGAGCCGGCGCAGCCCGAAACGGTCCGCGGCGACCTGCACGAGAATCGGCGCGGGACGCACCAGCAGGGTGTCCAGCGTGCCGTCACGCACCCGCCGCCCCAACCGGTCCATGGAGCCGATCGCGAGATCCGCGAGCCCGAACGCGGTCGCCGAGAGGCCGTACAGGAAGGCGACCTCGGGCAGCCGGTACCCGCCGAGCACCTCGACCCGCGAGAACATCAGCAGGATCGCGACGAAGTCCAGCGCGGTCGCCGCGAAGTTGCCGAGGGTGTTCATCACGAAGGAGGCGCGGTAGGCCATCGTGGAGCGGATCCACATCGCGGTGATCAGACGGTAGGCGCGCAGGCCCTCGCGCATCCGGCCGTACGTCCCAGCGCTCCCGTATGTGCCCGCGCTCCCACAGGTCCCCGAGCTCTCGTACGCCTGCCCACTGCCGTGTGCCTCCGCACTGCCGTATGCCTTCCCACCGCCGTACGCCTCGGGATTCCGGTAGGCCCCATCAGTCCCATTCGTCACCTCAGCCACCCTGGACCACCACCCGCCGCGTCGCCGCCGACTGGAGCATCCGCCCGGCCGTCAGCAGCGTCGCGGCCCACGCGAGCTGGCGGGCGCAGACGGGCAGCGGGTCCGCCGTGCCGAGCAGAATGTCCGCGGGCGCCTGAAGCAGCGACGCCCACGGCAGGGCGCGCACGATCTCGCCGAGTGCGCCGGGGAAGACGTTGAGCGGCAGCAGCAGCCCCGAGCAGAAGGTCGCCGTGATCCAGGAGATCTGGCCCACGCCCGCCCCGTCCAGCAGCCAGAACGTGGTGAGCGCGATCAGGAAGCGGATCGCGAAGCTCACCACCGCGCCGAGCGTGACGGCGACCAGGAAGGCCAGCCAGGTCAGCGGGCGGGTGGGCAGCGCGAGGGGGAAGACCAGCGCGCCGACAGCCATCGGGATCACTCCGCGGCCCAGCAGGTGGAACAGGGCCCGGCCCAGGTCCTGGGCCAGCCACCACAGCTGGAGATCGGCGGGCCGGTACAGGTCGATCGCGATGTCGCCGGTGCGGATGCGCTCCATCAGTTCGTCCTCGAAGCCGCCGCCCATCACCGAGACGACCATGATGAGCGCCTGCCCGATCCACACGTACGTCAACGCCTGTGACACGTCGTACCCACCGAGGTGGGGCCGCTCGTGCCACAGGGCCAGGTAGGTGTATGCCAAGATCAATCCGAAGACTGTGTTGGTGAACACCCCAGCCGCGGTCGCGGTGCGGTAGGTCGCGTATCGCCGGAATCCACTGGCGGCGACGGCTGCGTACAACCGCCCTGTCCCCACGGGAGTCCTCCCTTCGAAGCGTGCTGGGCGAAGCGCAGGAGCCTAGCGCGCGGACGAAGTGGCGTACCACACGTTTTCCCGCACGGCACGTCCTTCGTGCCGGGAACGGAACGCAAGGTGCGACAGTCTTCATCGGGGGGCGCAGATGGCGTATGAGGGCGTACGGAACGTATGACGCGAAACGGGAGTCCGGCAGCACGATGAGCGACGAGCCGCAGCCGCAGCAGAGCAGCCAGGGCCGGCCACCGGAAAAACCGCCGACCGCGGTTTCCGGGGCCGCGACCGCGGCTCCGAAGACCACCACGGGTCCGGGGGCCGCCACGGCTCCGAAGACCACCACGGGTCCGGGGGCCGCCACGGATCCGGGGACCGCCACGGCTCCGAAGACCACCACGGGTCCGGAGACCACCGCGGTTCCGGGGGCCGCCACGGATCCGAAGACCACCACGGCTCCGGGGACCGCCACGGCTCCGGGAACCACCGCGGCTCCGAAGACCACCACGGCTCCGGGGACCGCCACGGCTCCGAAGACCACCACAGGTCCAAAGACCACCACGGCTCCCGAGGCCGTCTCCGGCGACAAGCCGAAGCGGCCCCGGCGTACGGGATGGCGCCGGCTGATCCCGACCTGGCGGATGGTGCTCGGCACCTTCGTGACCGGGGTCCTGATCCTGATGGGCCTCTTCGCGCTCGGCTACTACATGGTGAAGATCCCCGCGGCGAACACGGCGGCGACCAAGCAGAGCAACGTGTACCTGTACGCGGACGGCACCGAACTGGCCCGCGACGGCTCGGTCAACCGCGAGATCCTGCCGCTCTCGCAGATCTCCAAGGACGCCCAGCACGCCGCGCTCGCCGCCGAGGACCGCGACTTCTACTCCGAGTCCGCCGTCGACCCCAAGGCGATGCTGCGCGCCGCCTGGAACACCGCGAGCGGCAAGGGCAAGCAGTCCGGCTCGACGATCACCCAGCAGTATGTGAAGAACTACTACCTGGGCCAGGAGCAGACCGTCACCCGCAAGGTGAAGGAGTTCTTCATCTCGATAAAGCTGGACCGGGAGAAGAGCAAGAACGACATCTTCGAGGGCTACCTCAACACCAGCTTCTTCGGCCGCAACGCGTACGGCATCCAGGCCGCCGCACAGGCCTACTACGGCGTCGACGCAAAGGACCTCACGATCGGCCAGAGCGCGTACCTCGCCGCCCTGCTGAACGCGCCGAGCGAGTACGACGTGGTCGCCCACCCCGAGAACAAGGCGGCGGCCGTGGCCCGCTGGAACTACGTCCTCGACGGCATGGTCGCCAAGAAGTGGCTGACCCAGGCGGAGCGACAGAAGGTGACGTGGCCCGCGCCCCGGCAGCAGGTCGTCGCGGCCGGCATGTCCGGGCAGCGCGGCTACCTCGTCCAGGCGATCAAGGACTACCTCACCACCAACAAGATCGTCGACGAGGACACCCTGGCCGCCGGCGGCTACCGCATCACCACCACCCTGCAGAAGTCCAAGCAGGACGCCTTCGTCAAGGCCGTGAACGACCAGGTGATGTCCAAGCTCGACAAGAAGAACCGCGAGGTCGACCGCTACGTCCGCGCGGGCGGCGTCGCCATCGACCCCACCACCGGCAAGGTCCTCGCCATGTACGGCGGCATCGACTACACCAAGCAGTACGTCAACAACGCGACCCGCCGCGACTACCAGGTCGGCTCCACGTTCAAGCCGTTCGTGTTCACCTCGGCCGTGCAGAACGGCTCACATACGCAGGACAACGTCGCGATCACCCCGAACACGGTCTACGACGGCACGGACAAGCGGCCGGTGCAAGGCTGGCCCGGCGGGGCGTACGCGCCCGAGAACGAGGACAACGTCTCGTACGGCCCGATCACGGTCCGCACGGCCACGGACAAGTCCGTGAACGCCGTGTACGCGCAAATGGCGGTGGACGTCGGCCCGAGCAAGGTCAAGCAGACCGCGATCGACCTCGGTTTGCCCGCGACCACGCCCGACATGAACCCCTACCCGTCGATCGCGCTCGGCACGGCCACCGCGAGCGTCCTCGACATGGCGGAGGGGTACGCGACACTCGCCAACCACGGCAAGCACGGCACGTACACGCTGATCGAGAAGATCTCCAAGGACGGCACGGAGGACGTCCAACTGCCGCAACAGGCCACGACACGGGCGGTGAGCCGGGAGGCGGCCGACACGACGACGTCGATGCTGCAGAGCGTGGTAGCCAACGGCACCGCCACGGCCGCGCAGGCCGCCGGCCGACCCGCCGCCGGCAAGACGGGCACGGCGGAGGAGGACCGGGCGGCCTGGTTCGCCGGCTACACCCCGCAGCTGGCGACCGTGGTCTCCGTGATGGGTCAGAACCCGGACACGGGCCGGCAGGAGTCGCTGTACGGCGCGATGGGCCTGGCCCGCGTCAACGGCGGCGGCGCGCCCGCGCAGATCTGGGCGCAGTTCACGCAGGCGGCCCTGAAGGGCCAGCCGGTCAAGGACTTCGACCTCCAGCTCCAGGCGGGCGCGGACCAGACCCAGGAGCCCACCACGGCCCCCACGGACCAGCAGACCGGCACCAACGGCACCCAGGACAACGGCGGCACGACGACCGGTCAGACCACTCCCGGCCAGAACCAGGGCCAGACGACCGGCGGCACGCCGGGAACGGATGTCACGAACGGCACGACCGGCACCAGCGGCACCCCCGGCACGGGCGGCACCACAGACACGGGCGGCACCATCGGCACGACCGGCACCGGAGGCACGACCGACACCGGCGGCACTACCGGCACCGGAGGCACGACGGAAACCGGCGGCACTACCGGCACCGGAGGCACCTCCGGGAGCGGCGGAACTACCGATACCGGTGGGGGCACCGGGTCGAGTGGGGGTACGGCGGGGCCGGGGATGCTGTGAGGACGCGGGGTCGGCGGCCGTAAGCGGGCGCGGCCCCGGGATACGAAAGGGAATACGAACCGGAATACGAAACGGCCCGCAACGGATCAGTCCGATGCGGGCCCTTTCGTACGGAGGCGGGGAGGCTCACACCCCGAGATCCTTGATGATCTTGGCCACGTGCCCCGTCGCCTTCACGTTGTACAGGGCCCGCTCGACCTTCCCCTCCTCGTCCACGATCACCGTGGAGCGGATGACGCCGACGACCGTCTTGCCGTACAGCTTCTTCTCGCCGAAGGCGCCGTACGCCTCCAGGACCTTCTTGTCGGGGTCGGCGAGGAGCGTGACCTTCAGGGACTCCTTGTCACGGAACTTCGCGAGCTTCTCCGGCTTGTCGGGGGAGACACCGACGACGTCGTAGCCGGCGCCCGCCAGCAGCTCCAGGTTGTCCGTGAAGTCGCAGGCCTGCTTGGTGCAGCCCGGGGTCAGCGCGGCCGGGTAGAAGTACACGATGACCTTGCGGCCCTTGTGGTCGGCCAGGGACACCTCGTTGCCGTCGGCGTCCGGCAGGGTGAAGGCGGGGGCGGTGTCGCCGGGCTGGAGTCGCTCGCTCATCGGTACCTCACGTGGCGGGGGCGGGTTACCCGACGAGCCTAATCTCCCTTCCGGCCGCTCATAGGGGTGCCGTGGGGTGCGATGAGCGTGGAACTGACAGACTGTCGACCACAGAAGCAGGAATTGCGCGGAACACGTCGCAAACGACCACGGAGGAAGCACGGTGGCGGACACGTCGAGCACACCGGACACCAGGACTCCGGCGCAGATCGAGGCGGACATCGAGCGCCGCCGCGAGACGCTCGCCGAGACGCTCGACGAGATCGGCGTCCGGGTGCACCCGAAGACGATCGTCGGGGACGCCAAGGCCAAGGTCGTCTCCAACATCGACAACACCCTCGGGCGCGCGTACGTGGGCGTGAACCGGTTCGTCAGCGACGTCAAGGGGCAGCTGGTCACGGAGGACGGGGCGCCCCGTCTGGAGCGCATCGTGCCCGTGGCGCTGGTCGTGGTCGGTGTCGTGGGGCTGCTGGCCCTCGGCTCCCGGCGGCGCAAGGGCTGACCCGGCCGCGCACGAAGCCGCCGAAGGCAGGTAGGTTCGGGGCGTGAGCGAGAAGACCCACCACGACAAGTTGCCGATCCGGATGCTGCACGACCGCGTGCTGGTGCGGCAGGACGCCGCTGAGGGCGAGCGCAGGTCCGGCGGCGGCATCCTCATCCCCGCGACCGCGGCCGTCGGCCGGCGCCTCGCCTGGGCCGAGGTCGTCGCGGTCGGACAGAACGTACGGACCGTGGAGGTGGGCGACCGGGTCCTGTACGACCCGGAGGACCGGGCCGAGGTCGAGGTACGCGGGACCGCGTACGTCCTGATGCGCGAACGCGACCTGCACGCCGTCGCGGCGGACCGCTTCGAGGGGTCGGAGGACTCCACGGGCCTGTACCTGTAGTCAACCCGGGCAGAACGACCCGCAAAGGGGCTGGTGACCGAAATCACCAGCCCCTTTTGCCATCCCTCTTCGTGGCTGTCCGACGATCGGTTCGTTCCTCCGTACGAGGCCGCGAACGCACGGTCGAGAACGGAGGGGAATCGATGGGGGCCAGCGCGTACACCAGGGAGCGCCTGGAGGAAGCAGCCAGGGCGTCACGAACGTTGTCGGAGGCGTTGGAGAGGCTGGGGGTGGATCCGGGGAGTTCTACGCGGCGCTATGTGCTGGAGCGGATGCGGAGGCTGGGGGTGGATACATCGCACTTCGACCGCGAGGTCAAGTGGAGCCGGGAGATCCTCCAGGAGGCGGTCTCGGCCTCGACGAACATGTGCGAGGTGCTGCGCTTTGTCGGGCTGGAGGTCGTCGGCGGGCACCACACGCACATCAGTCGGAGGATCAAGGCGTACGGCATCGACACCTCGCACTTCCAGGGGCCGACCCGACGCGGCAGGCCAATGGCGCCCTCGGACACCCGAGGGGCTCCTCATCGAGCAGCCGGGCGACCAGGCGCGGCGCATCCCGAGCGACCGTCTCAGATGGGCGATGACAGCTTTGGGGGTGCCGGAGCGGTGCGCCCTCTGCAGCACGGAGGCGGTCTGGCGCGGCAACCCGCTCCCGCTGGAGGTCGATCACAGCAACGGGGACTGGAGCGACGACCGGCGCGAGAACCTGCGGTTGCTGTGCCCCAACTGTCACGCGGCTACCAGCACCTGGTGCAGAGGTGGAAACCGGCGCCGCGCGTAGACACGAGCCTCATCACCGGTAGCATGGCCTGGCACGCGGCCGTTGCTGAACGGTATAAGCAGAGGTTTTAGGTGCCTCGGGGCATTGCCCATGTGGGTTCGACTCCCACCGGCCGCACCCGCGGAGGGGCCGTCCGTCTGGGCGGCCCCTTAGTCATGCGTCAGCCCAACAACTCCCGAACCACCGGCACCAGCCCCCGGAACGCCTCCCCCCGATGGCTGATCGCGTTCTTCTCCTCCGGGGTCAGTTCCGCGCAGGTGCGGGTCTCGCCCTCCGGCTGGAGGATCGGGTCGTAGCCGAAGCCGTTCGTGCCGGACGGGGTGTGGCGCAGGGTGCCGCGCAGTTGGCCCTCGACCACGCGTTCGGTGCCGTCCGGCAGGGCCAGGGCCGCCGCGCAGGCGAAGTGGGCGCCCCGGTGGGCGTCGTCGATGTCGGCGAGCTGGGCCAGGAGCAGGTCCAGGTTCGCCTTGTCGTCGCCGTGCCTGCCCGCCCAGCGGGCGGAGAAGATGCCGGGGGCGCCGTTCAGGACGTCCACGCAGAGGCCGGAGTCGTCGGCCACTGCCGGGAGGCCCGTAGCCCGGGCCAGGGCGTGGGCCTTCAGGAGGGCGTTCTCGGCGAAGGTGACGCCCGTTTCCTTGACGTCGGGGATGTCGGGGTAGGCGTCCGCGCCGACCAGGTCGTGCGGGAGGCCCGCTTCGGCGAGGATAGCCCTGAGTTCGGTGATCTTTCCGGCGTTGCGCGTGGCGAGGATCAGGCGGGTCATGTCCACCAGTATCCGTGCGGCCCTTCGGGGTCCGTTCGGCCGGACCCCGAACACGGCGGCCCGCCTATGACGTGCACACCTTCGTCAGCTCGCCCGCCGCGTCGGTCACCGGGCCGATGTCGGGGGTCTTGTCGCCGTTCTTGACGGCGTCGCGGACGTTCGTGACGGCTTTGCGGAGGTCGTCGACCGCCTTGTTGACGTCGACGTTGTCCGTCTTGTCGCCGATCTTGTCCAGGTCCTGCTCGATGGAGTCGAGGGACTGGTTCGTCTGCGCGGGGTGGTTCGCCGCGTTCTCGACGGCCTGCTGGAGGTCGGTGACGCTGTCGGCTATCGCGTCGGCGGTCTGTACACAGTCGATCGCCTTGTTGACGGCGTCGCAGCCCGCGCTCGCGCCCACGGCGGCGAGTACGGTGACGGCGACGAGCGCGGCGGTGGCGGTGCGTCGGCGGTGGCGCGCGGCCATGGAACGGTTCCCTCCCCGTGGACGGTGCTGCACTCTCCCGTGGACGCCCGGGACGCGTCGTTCTCGTCCGGCGCGTCACATGGTCGTACGGGGATATGGGCGGGCGCACGGTGCTTTCCGTGTGCCCCACCCGCGGTCATCCCTAAGAACGCCGAATACCCCCTGCGCGGTTGCCTGGAGATACGCCCTGCGCGGTTTCCTCGAGATACGCCCTACGCGGTTGCCTCGAGCGTCGCGCGCTGGATCGCCGCCAGTTCGTCGCAGCCCGCGACCGCGAGGTCGAGGAGGGCGGTCAGTTCCTTGCGGTCGAACGGCGTCGCCTCCGCCGTGCCCTGTACCTCCACGAAGCGGCCGTCGCCGGTGCAGACCACGTTCATGTCGGTCTCGGCCTTGACGTCCTCCTCGTAGCAGAGGTCGAGGAGCGGTACGCCGTTCACGATGCCCACGGAGACGGCCGCGACCGTGCCGGTCAGAGGCTGCCGGCCCGCCTTGACGAGCTTCTTGCGCTGCGCCCAGGCCACGGCGTCGGCGAGCGCCACGTAGGCGCCCGTGATCGCGGCGGTGCGGGTGCCGCCGTCGGCCTGGAGCACGTCGCAGTCCAGGACGATCGTGTTCTCGCCGAGTGCCTTGTAGCCGACGACGGCGCGCAGGGAGCGGCCGATGAGACGGCTGATCTCGTGCGTACGGCCGCCGATCTTGCCCTTGACCGACTCGCGGTCGCCGCGGGTGTTGGTGGAGCGGGGCAGCATGGAGTACTCGGCCGTGACCCAGCCCTCTCCGCTGCCCTTGCGCCAGCGCGGCACGCCCTCGGTGACGGAGGCGGTGCAGAAGACCTTCGTGTCACCGAAGGAGACGAGGACGGAGCCCTCGGCGTGCTTGCTCCAGCCGCGCTCGATCGTGATGGGGCGGAGCTGTTCGGGGGTGCGGCCGTCGATTCGAGACATGGCCCTGAGCCTATCCGTATGCCGTATGCGCGTGAGGGGCCTCTCCCGGTGGAAGGGGCCCCTCACATGTGAGCACGCGGGCTCACAGCATGTCTTCGATCTCCGCGGCGATCGGGTCGGCGTCGGTGCCGATGACGACCTGGATGGCGGTGCCCATCTTGACGACGCCATGGGCACCCGCGGCCTTCAGGGCGGCCTCGTCGACCAGCGAGGGGTCGTTGACCTCGGTGCGCAGCCGGGTGATGCAGCCTTCGATCTCTTCGATGTTGTCGATGCCGCCGAGCCCGGCAACGATCTTCTCAGCCTTGCTGGCCATGTCTTCTCTCCCTGATCCGACCCTGAATCCGACCCTGATCCGAACGCGCTCCCGATCCGAACGCGCTCGCGATCCGAACGCGCTCGCGATCCGGACGCCCTCCGGATCCGGACGCGCTCCCGATCCGGACGCGCTCCTGATCCGAACGCGCTCCTGATCCGAACGCGCTGTGTCGCGGAGATCTGGTCTACACCACCTTGGCAACGGTCGCCAACCCGCTAGTATGACCACTTCGTCACGAGTGTGGCATTGCTCCCGGTATGCCAGAGGCCACGAATTTCATGGGTCACGAGTTCATGGGTTCCTTATCTCACCTTCACCGTGCTACAACAGGTCTACACCAGTGAGTGGTGTAGACCACGTGGGTGCTGTTCACCCCTTGCTCCCCCTTTCCCGTCCCCGGGCAGCACCCGGCACTTGGAGGAACTATGAGCACCGCCACCGCAACCACGGCGGTCCCCGCGAAAAAGCGGGGATCCGGTCTGTTCCAAGGACTGCAGAAGGTCGGCCGCAGCCTTCAGCTTCCGATCGCCGTGCTGCCGGCGGCGGGCATCCTGCTCCGGCTGGGCCAGCCGGACGTGTTCGGCGACGAGGGACTGGGCTGGCACAAGGTCGCCTCCGTCTTCGCGACCGCGGGCGGCGCCGTGTTCGACAACCTGCCGCTGCTGTTCTGCGTAGGCGTGGCGATCGGCTTCGCCAAGAAGTCGGACGGCTCCACCGCGCTCGCGGCCCTGGTCGGCTTCCTCGTCTACAGCAACGTACTGAAGGCGTTCCCGGTCACCGAGGCCAAGGTCCAGGCGGGCGCGGACATAGCCGCGACGTACAACAACCCCGGTGTCCTCGGCGGCATCCTGCTGGGTCTGCTGTCCGCGGTGCTGTGGCAGCGGTTCCACCGCACCAAGCTGGTGGACTGGCTCGGCTTCTTCAACGGCCGCCGGCTCGTCCCGATCATCATGGCCTTCGTCGGCACGCTCGCGGGCGTCTTCTTCGGCCTGGTCTGGAAGCCGATCGGTGACGGCATCTCCGACATCGGCAAGTGGATCACCGGCCTCGGTGCCCTCGGTGCCGGTCTGTTCGGTCTGGTCAACCGTGCGCTGATCCCGGTCGGCATGCACCAGTTCGTGAACGCCGTCTCCTGGTTCCAGATCGGCGACTACAAGAACTCCGCGGGCGTCATCGTCCACGGCGACCTCAACCGCTTCTTCGCCGGTGACCCGACCGCCGGACAGTTCATGTCGGGCTTCTTCCCGATCATGATGTTCGGTCTGCCGGCCGCCGCCCTGGCCATCGCCCACACCGCCCGCCCCGCGCGCCGCAAGGCCGTGACGGGTCTGATGGTCTCGGTCGCGCTGACCTCGTTCGTCACCGGTGTGACCGAGCCGATCGAGTTCTCGTTCATGTTCATCGCCCCGGTGCTGTACGCGATCCACGCGGTCCTCACCGCCCTGTCCATGGCGGTCACCTGGGCGCTCGGCGTCCACGCCGGCTTCACGTTCTCGGCCGGCGTCATCGACTACGGCCTCAACTGGAACCTCGCCACCAAGCCATGGCTGATCATCCCGATCGGTCTGGTCTTCGGCGCCATCTACTACGTGGTCTTCCGCTTCGCGATCGTCAAGTTCAACCTCCCCACCCCGGGCCGTGAGCCCGAGGAGGAGATCGAGGATCTGACCAAGGCGTAAGAGCGCCCGAGCGGCACGAAGGCCCCGGAACCTCTGCAGGTTCCGGGGCCTTCGCGTAGATATGGCTTACGGCATGTCAGATCTCGTACGACACCCGGGGGGTCGCCAGTTCCACCGGCCCCCCGTACACCGCACGCGCGTCCGCCAGGTTGACCTGCGGGTCCGTCCAGGGCGGGATATGAGTGAGGACCAGGCGGTGAACTCCGGCGCGGGCGGCGGACTCGCCGGCCTCGCGGCCGTTGAGGTGGAGGTTCGGGATGTTCTCCTTGCCGTAGGTGAACGCGGCCTCGCACAGGAACAGATCCGTGTCGCGGGCCAGTTCGTCCAGGGTCTGGCTCACGCCCGTGTCGCCGGAGTACGTGAGCGACCTGCCGCCGTGCTCGACGCGGATGGCGTACGCCTCCACCGGGTGACGCACGCGTTCCGTGTGGACGGTGAAGGGGCCGATCTCGAACGTGCCCGGCTTCACCGTGTGGAAGTCGAAGACCTCGCTCATCGAGGAGGCCGAAGGGGTGTCGGCGTAGGCGGTGGTCAGGCGCTGTTCGGTGCCCTCGGGGCCGTAGACCGGGATCGGTTCGCAGCGGCCGTCGTGGCGGTAGTAGCGGGCGACGAAGTACCCGAGCATGTCGATGCAGTGGTCGGCGTGCAGATGGCTGAGGAAGATCGCGTCGAGGTCGTAGAGACCGCAGTGGCGCTGCAACTCGCCCAGGGCGCCATTGCCCATGTCGAGAAGCAGCCGGAAGCCGTCGGCCTCGACGAGGTAGCTCGAACAGGCCGATTCCGCGGACGGAAACGACCCCGAGCAGCCGACGACGGTGAGCTTCATAAAGCTGGAACCTCCGCGTGGCAGATAGTGCAGAAGGCAGTGGACGGGGACGGGGACGGGGCTCGTGCGGTCCGTCGAGCGTAAGGCGCAAAAGGGCCGGTCGCTCCTCCGCCAAGGGCCGTTGTGGGCGAACTCACCTGTGCTGTCACCGGTTCGGCTGGACCCGGGGCGCGTGCGGCGCGAGGTAGGGCGCGATAGGGGGGCGCACCGCCTCGACAAAGCCGCTCGATGGTACGTGAGAAGCGCGGGCGGAGGGGCTGACCCGCCGGTACCGTCATCCGTATGGACACGTCCTGGTGGCTGGCGCTGGCGGCGGTGGTGCTGCTCGCGCTGGTCGCGACGCTGGTGGACGGCTGGGGGCGCGGGGAGCGCCGTCGCCGGGTGGCCACGCGTCCGCCGGGGCACCCCCGGGTACATCCGCGGCCGGCCGAGATCTGGTGGGCGAGCGTGCCCTACGAGGACCGGTCGGGCGGCAAGGACAGGCCGTGCCTGGTGCTCACGGTCCGCGGGGACAGCGCGACGGTCGCGAAGATCACCAGTCGGTACCGCGACGACCGGGCGGGAGTGATTCCGCTCCCGCCGGGGACGGTGGCCGACACCCATGGGCGGCCCAGCTTTCTGGAGACCGACGAACTGCGGGACGTGCCGCTGTGGGAGTTCCGGCGGCGCGTGGGAGTGGTGGATCCCGTGTTGTGGGACCAGGTGCGCTATCTGGCGGGCTGACCGGCCCGCTGCCCGTGGTCATGGCTTCGTCACCGTCACCGTCACCGTGACCGACCACTGCTGGATGCCCAGGCACCATTTCTGGCCGGGGTGCTTGGCGCACAGGGGGCGGGTCGCGGTGAGCCGTGCCGTTCCGGGCGCGGCCGCGTCGTACGCGGCGACGGCGTCGCCCGGCTGGATCACGATGCCGGCGTTGGCGGCCTTCAGGGCGCCGCCCGTGGCGGTGACGGTGGTCCAGGGCCGGTCCTTGGTGCCGTCCAGCGTGAGGCGGATCTGTCCGCCCTTCGTGAGGCACACGGCGCGGCCCGTGTCGGCCGCGGTGAGCTGGACGTGGGGCGCGCAGCCGCTGCCGGTCGAGGTGGTCGTGGGAGCCGGCGAGCCCGACGGCGGCGCGGAGGGCGACACCGACGGCGAGACCGAGGGTGAGGCCGGGGGTGACGTCGGCCCCGATGGCGACACCGCGCCGCTGCCCGCCGCCCCGCCGTGGCTCTGACTGCCGCAGCCCGTGAGGAGCAGTGCCGCTGCCGCGACGGTGACGACGGTGGTCAGGTGAAGCGTCGTACGGCGCATGGGGCGGCCGCCTTCCTGTGCCTGGTCCTGTGGCCTGTGCCTGTGACCGGTGTCCTGTGACCTGTGTCCTGGTCCTTGCGCAGGTGTGACGTTTCTCCAGCGCATCAGGATCCCTACCTGGGCGCAAACGGGGCCCCGGCCGATGTGCACGCGGGTGCGGGCTCGGGGTGTGCCGGTGTCGGCGATACCGGCCAGCCACGCGATCGATCTTTTCGGCGAGACCCCGTACCCGCGCTCACGGCCCCAGTCGCGGACCGTCGTACGACGGCCGGGAAGCGGCCCCGTCCTTATCGGGATTCGTCAGACCCTCGCATCATCGGCGGGCTACTGTACGGGCACGCCGCTCCGGCACGGTCAGCTGAGGAGGAATCCTGTGTCTTCGCCCTGCGACCCCCAGCACGCTCCCGCTGGCGATGTGGGCGCAGCGCTCATGATGATCGACTCTCGGCTCAAAGCCATCTACGACGACAAAACCCAGACCGACGCCGAACAACAAGCGCTGACCGACCAGTTCGCCGCGTCCTTGGGCCCGAGCGGAGTCGATGACATGCTGGACGGCGCGTGCACGCTCATCTACATGTTCATGCAGTGGCTGCGGATGGCCTACGAGGACCATGGCAAGGACGTCATCCAGTGTGTGGTGCCCAACCTCGTGGCCTCGATGGGCATGATGCCCAAGAGCGTCCGTCCCGAGGCCGTCCCCACCATGGCCGGCCTGCTCGTCGCTGCGGGCACCGGCCTGAGCCCCAGCCTGTGGCGCAAGCAGTACGGATACTGGACCAAGGATGAGATGAATCCCCTGGAAGTCACCGCCTTCCTGCTCGCGGAGCACATCAACCGACTCACCGATGACCACGACTTCGCCTCCCGCATGATCACCGAAGCTCTGTCCAGCGCGGACGAAGACTGACGTGCAGCCTCCCCGGATGATCACTTTCAGTGGCACATGGTCAAGGTTCCGTGACACGGAACAGGAGTGAGCTGTCGACCGGCCGTGTCGACCAGCAGCTCGCCGAGGGCGAGTAGGCCTGCGGAAGACCGGCCCCGCCGCCGCGTAAACGGTCCCGGCGTGGCACCGGCACTCCGGTCAGGCGCCGGGTGCCGGCAGACCAGTACGTGATCGAGCGGATGGCGCCGCCGCACGGCGCGGCGAGCGACTTCGTGCTGGTGAACCTTTTCGAGTACTGGACGGCCCGCCCGGAAAACAGAGTGCGCGCCGGAAGGGAAAATTCCCGGAGTCTTTGGAGGCACCTTTCCAGAACACTCGGACCGTTATCGCGTTCCCTGGTCGCATGGCCCGGCCCTTTCTCTCCCGCAGGGCGTTAGGTTCGGTTCCGGTATCTGCCGAGAGGAGAGGCAGCACATGAGCGATGCGAAAGAGCTGGGCGACGACAGAACCGAACCGAAGTCCACGTCGCGGTTCGTCCGTCAGGTCGCGGTGATCGCCGACCCGTTCCCGATCTCCCGGACCGCTGTGGCCTCCCTGCTGCGCCACTCCGGCGCGGTCGACGACGCGCAGGAGGCGACCACCCCGGAGGGCGCACTCGAACTCGTACGGCGGCTGCGGGCCGACCTCCTGGTCACCGAGGTCGATCTGGCCGCCCCGGGCGACGGGGTGCAGCTGTGCCGGCAGGTCAAGGGCCTCATACGGCCGCCGACCGTTCTGATGTTCACCGGCGCCTTCGACCCCGTGGTGGTCGCCGCCTGTCTGGCCGGCGGGGCCGACGGCTTCGTCCACCGCACGGCGTCGCCCGAGCGGCTCGTACGCGCCGTGGAGGCCCTCGCGGCGGGGCGGCCCGTCTGGTATCTGCGCGAGCACACCGACGGTGCCCCGGCTCTGGACGCGCCGCTGCGCGTGGCGGGGATGACCGCTCGTGAGCAGCAGATACTGGGCCTGCTGCTGAGCCGGTACTCGAACGACGAGATAGCAGCCGAACTCCATCTGGCCCGGCAGACCGTCAAGAACCACGTCAGCAACGTGCTCGGCAAACTCGGTGTGGCGAATCGGCGGGAGCTGCTGGCGGGCCGGGGCACACTCGCCGTCGCCTCGTGACGGGGGGCCATGAAGAAAAGGAGCCGGACGGGACGCGTCCGGCTCCTTCGACTGTTCGTCTGTCGGTGGGATCAGCCGAGGTCAGCAGAGCGGGCCGCCGGCGACGTACAGGACCTGGCCGGAGACGAAGCCCGCCTGCTCGCCTGCCAGGAAGGAGACGGCATGGGCGACGTCCTCGGGTGTGCCCACCCGCCGCACCGGTATCTCGGCGGCGCAGCTCTCCTTGAACTGGTCGAAGGTGATGCCCATGCGCTCGGCCGTGGCGGCGGTCATGTCGGTCGCGATGAAGCCCGGTGCCACGGCGTTGGCGGTGATCCCGAACCTGCCGAGTTCCAGCGCGAGGGTCTTGGTGAAGCCCTGGAGGCCTGCCTTGGCGGCCGCGTAGTTGGCCTGGCCGCGGTTGCCGAGCGCGGACGACGACGAGAGGTTGACGATCCGGCCGAAGCCCGCGTCCACCATGTGCTTCTGCGTGACACGCGTCATCAGGAACGCGCCCCGGAGATGGACGTCCATGACCGTGTCCCAGTCGGCGCCGGTCATCTTGAACAGCAGGTTGTCCCGCAGGACGCCCGCGTTGTTGACGAGGACGGTGGGTGCGCCGAGCCGGCCGGTCACCTCGGCGACGGCGGCCGTCACCTGTGCCTCGTCGCCGACGTCCGCGCCGACGGCCAGCGCCCGGCCGCCGCCCGCGATGATACGTTCCACGGTCCTGGCGCCTGCCGTGGCGTCCAGGTCGAGCACGGCGACCGCGTACCCGTCGGCGGCGAGGCGCTCGGCGGTGGCCGCGCCGATGCCACGGGCCGCTCCGGTCACGATGGCGGTGCGCTGCGGGGTGGGGGACATCAAGTCACTGCCTTTCAGGGAGTCCGGCGGATCCGGTGGCTGTTCCTGCGCTGTTTTTCTGGAATTTAGCCATTCCGCGTCGCGCGGGGAGCCCGGATGTCTCGAACGGAACACGGCGCGGAACCCTAGGAGTCATTCTCCTTGAAAGCGCATCCCGGCCCGGATTAGCGTTCGGGTCGTACCGAGGCCGCCGTCGGAAAAATGGCAGGGCCGGAATTCAGCGAACCTAATCCACTCGGAGGATGAAAATGCCCATCGTGACCGTTCAGCAGGGCCCGCGCGACGTCGAGCTCAAGCGCGACCTGGTCGCCCGCATCACGGACGCCTTCGTCGACGCCTACAAGATCCCCGCAGAGACGGTACAGGTGTGGATCCAGGAGGTCCCGGCGGACAGCTGGGGCGCCGCGGGCAGGCTCACCGCCGACAACTGACCTGCTCCCCTGCCC
>CBFHCJ010000003.1:0-41014 GCA_965654005.1 uncultured Streptomyces sp.
TGGGGGCGGACTGCTCACCTACGGATGCGAGGCCAGGGATGCGAGTCGGTCCATGACGGCGTGACCTCTTACGGATCCAACGGCCAAGTAAATGAAGAGAGCCTCCTTGAAGCGTCGCGTGGCAAGCCCGGCGTCGCCGTGCTCCTCCGCGGCGCTGCCCAAGAGTTCTAGGGCGGCGAGTTGGCCGGCGGCCTGACATGTGTCGTGCGCTACACGCAGTTTGCGCAGGGCTGCTTCGTAATCGCGCGCTGCTGCGTTGTCGAGGCCAAGGAACGAGAGGGCTCGTTCCTGATCGTCGCTATCAGGGGAAAAGGCCATGGCCAAGAGGGTGCCGTACGTGCTGGCGAGGCAGTGAATCGATTCGGCAAAGGAGGTTGGCGTCACGAAAGGTCTCCCGCTGTAGCGGCGTGAAAAACAGAGCTGTCCTAGCCGGTATCAGCTGCTGGCAGCATAGATCCACTGCGGGGAGATGTTGCTTTAATGCGGACTTGCGACTACGCGCAGAGGGGGACGGCGAGTCTAGGGTTGTGTCTAGGCCACAGCCTTCCAGTGCCATGGCCGCGGACCCGCAAGCCCGCGCACGCATTCGACTCGATATCTCGCTTGCTCCAGCATCACAGGATTATCGTCGGCTGTTTGCAATGCGAACGAGGTAAGTCGAAGTTCTCGAATATCGCGCAGCGTGGGATAGCCAGCCCAGTCCATGACGTCATGGCCGTAGGATTCGCAGAATTTTGCGTACGCGGATCGAGAGATCTTGCCAAACGTATCCGCCGCCACGGCTGTCGAAGTCAGATCCCACTCTGGGGGCCCTACCGCAGTGCGCTCAAAGTCCATCAGAAAGACGCCGTCGTGGGTAACCGCAGTGTTGCCGCCCCACGCGTCTCCATGAACGACGCACGGCCGTAGGCCCTGAGGTAGGTCGGTCCATGCTGCTTGGAGATCCTCTAGTCGTCGAAGGAGCCACGCTTGATCTTCTCGACTGACAGACTGGGAGGCCTTAATGCGGTCCGCGATACGTACGAAGGGAGCTATCTCTCCCAGGGCGAAGGGTGGAGATGGCAACTCATGTAGACGTCGCAGGAGTGGAGCAAGGTCCGACTCGTCGCCGGCGCGGTGTGGTGGTAGCTCTTCCCAGAATGTCGCTGTGCGCCCCTCGACGGTTACGGGCTGGTCTATGTCCAATGGCCGAGCTGCTGGAACTCTGTTCTGTGCAAGCCATCGCGTGACTTGTACTTCGCGGGCCGCAGCGGCAGATTGCCCCCTACGCGCGATCCGCACGACGACTTGCTCAGGAAGACGCCATAGGTCGTTCTCGGCCAGGCGGATGGGCTCCGCTCCGTTCGGACTTAGGCCGACTGCCTGCACGATCTTCTCCAGAACATCGAACGACTCTTGGATGCGGGGAGACATCATGCCTGAACAGTAGTGCGGATACGTTCGCGCAGATCAGCGACTCCGGCGTTACGGCTGCGTGAAGCCGCGATGCGTCGCAGCTCCTGTACGTCGTCAACGGCGCGTTGAGAGCGAAGGCGTCCAACCTCGTCGAGGGCGCGGTGGCCAACGGTCACAGCTTCCTGAGGGTCGCCGGTGGCCATACGGAGTGAAGCGAGCTTCGTCCCGGAGAGAGCACGGGATCGCACGTATCCGTCTCCGTGCTCCTCTATCGCGATCTCCAGACGGTCGGCTGCCGCAGCTGGAGAATGGCCGGCGAGAATCGTGAGGTCAAAGAGCGCGTGGCCTGTGTCGCCGTGATGTTGTGCGCGGTCGTAGTAACTCATCCACGGGGCATCTTCGCCCTCCGCGGCGTGAGAGAAGATCTCGTCCGAATGGCCAATCGCGCGAACTGCTGCGTCGATGTCCCGCATTTTGGCGTGGGCGCGGGCGCGCGCGTTATGCAACATCGCCTGCTCCTTCGGCGTCAGACGGTCGGAGCGCACAAGGCCGTTCTCCGCGTGAGTCAATCCGTCGTCTGGTTCTCCGACCCAGATCGCCTGACGGGCCAGCCAGTTCATTGCCGACGCCCGAAGGTGCCAATTTCCAGCGTGTTCAGCGAACTTGACACCTGCGCCCAGGTAGAACCGCGCGTCATCGTGCTCGTACGCATCAAAGGCGCTCGCGCCCATGACGATGGCGAGGCGGCCGACCGCAGTAAACAGCTCGGGTTCCAGGCGGCCGGGGCATCGCACGCCGAGCAGAGACGTGGCCCAGCGGTACAGGCCGATCGACGCGCTGCGGACGAGACCTGCACCTCCATACTGGTTATCCCACTGGGCAAGAAGGGTCGACGCCATCCACACCTGCTCAATGTCGTCGTTACGGATGACCTTTGGCAGTGCGGCATGGTCAAGCGCTCCCACCCCTATCGGGCCCAGTACGGCGGCGCCACCAGCGAGGAACGACCGACGTTCCACGTCACTCCCATCGACTTCAGCACGTGTCCTTGCCTCTAGCGTGCCCGGTGCGGCCAGGTTCGAGGCCTCTACCAAAGCTTCGGACTGGAGCTTGTCCGCATCACGGCCCTGGCTGTCCGCATCCGCTTCGACGCGACGCCAGAGCCGTCGCAGCGCACCCCTTGCATCAAGTGCATCATCCAGCGAAGCCGCCAGGTCGGCGTTGCATGGCCGCTCTGCCTTCTCGATCCTCTGGATGGAGGACCCGCTGAGGTGCACCTTTGCCCCGAGGGCGGTGGTTGAGAGGCCTCGCAGTTCACGCCAACTTCGCAGTTCCACCCCGAACCAATGCGCCATGGACTGCGAGTCATCGAGAGGCCTGGGCTTCTGTGGCATGACGCCCCCCTCGACAGTCTGATGCGGACAGTTTGCCGTGCACGTCCACTGTCCGCATCAGCATCTCCCGAGATTGGTTTGACTCTTCAGGAGAGCAGCGAACGGGCGTGATCAGGGTCATTCAATACTTCCCATGGTTCATCTCGACCCGTCTGAAGCGAATTTGATGTTGTGTCAGATCACTTGATGAGGATGCGCTTGTGGTGCGGGGCGTGGCCTGAAGGGGCTGGTGGGGGAGTTGCTGCCTTGAAGACGCTTCGGCCCGGCAGCCAAAGCGCCGGGCCGAAGCGTGTTCAAGACGGCTTCGCTAGGAGCCCATCTCCCTGCGCTTGACCGCGCTGATGAACGTCATCCAGACATGGCCTTCGAAGGTGTGGTGAGGGCCATCCGGATCCTTCGAATCGCGCACCTTCACCCGCGTGGCAGCAAGGAAGGCAGCTTCTACGCAGTCCGTTGACGGTTGGCCGCTGTAGCTGCTTTTGAACCAGTTGGGCTGTTCGATCACGTGTCTTCCTCGTTATGCGCGCAGGTGCTTCTTGCTGGCCTCGGCGATCAGCTCCGCCGAGGACTCAATCGAGAGGGCTTCGGCTTGCAGGTAGTCGAACGCTGCTGAGTACAGTCGGCGCTCCTCGTCCCGTTCCAGGTAGAGCGAACCCGACGTGTTCTCTGCGTAGATGACGTCGAAGTCAGGGTCGGAGGCTCCGAGAATGATGAAGCCGGTCAGCGCCGCAGAGTATGCGCCTCGGTCGAACGGCAGGATCTGCACAGTGGTGCCCGGTGCCGAGCCACGTTCGAGCAGGTGATCGAGTTGCTCGGTCATAACGTCAGGTCCTCCGACGCAACGACGGAGGACGGATTCGTCGAGGAGGACGTGATACCGAGGACGGGTCGGCTGATCGAGCAGCTGCTGCCGTCGCATGCGGGTATCCAGGAAGGATGTGACTTGCTCCGGCGGCAGCTCGTAGCCCGGTGTGCCCTTGATTGACCGAGCGTAGCTGCTGGTCTGCAAGAGCCCGGGGACAACGCTTGAAGCGAACTGACGGAGGCTGGTGGCCTCGTTCTCCAGAGCGATCAGCATGCCCAGGGTGCTTGGTACGGAACCTGCGCCCGGTACCCACCACCCGTTCGTGGCCTTCGACGTCTTGGCCAGTTCGACCAAGGCCTCACGTTCTTCGTCTGAAGCGCCGTAGACCCTGCAGAGCTGGTCAACTTGGTTCCAGCGAACGTTTCCTTTGCTGGTCTCGTATCGGCTCACCGTGGCCTTGGAGACGCCGGCGCGCTCTCCGGCCTCCTCAGCGCTGAGGCCCTTGGATCGGCGGAGCTCCAGCAGTCGGAACGCCAACTGGCGGCGGCGGGTCGTCGGGCCGGGACCTTGAGTCGGCTCGACGGCTCGCCTGGAGCCGTGCGGCTCGTCGGTCATGCGGCCCCCTCAGGACGTCGTGCTTCCAGTGTCAGGTTCAGCTCGTAGTAGCCACAAGGAAGTTACACGGCGGAACAGTCATGGCGTTACGGGCCTGGCAAACCGTGGATCGCTCATGCGGACACTTCCGCCATGAGCGTTACATGAGGAGCGGTACGCGCTACATACTCCACCTCAGCCGTTCCGGCAGTAGTTACTCGGGGACGGTGAGCGATCTCGATCCGAGTGCGTCACCCCCACCGCGAGGACAGCCGCCATGATCCCTTCGACTCAACTCCAACGTACGGAGTCCCTTGCATGTCACGAGGGGATGGTCGACGGGTCTGGTGATCGGGCGACCGCGCGAACGCTGCCTGCTTATCGCCCCCAGACCAGACAGGTTCGGCGCGCGACCGACGGGCCCTTGATGTGCGATGGAGTTGAAAGTGGCTTGATTGACTTCGTTGCCGTCGGCCCCGCAGAGTTAGCGTTCGGAAGCGTCTCGCCAGTAGTCCTGCAGCATCTCGGCTGGCCAAGAGGGCTGCCTTACGGGGCCGCGGGGGAGCATCTCCTTGAACACCGCTACCACGTCGACCACGAGCGTGCCGTCATCCGCATCGAGGTCGGTGACATGCAAGTCGTGCCCTTCGACACGAAGCAGCCGTGGGAACGATGTGGCGAGTCGAGCCGGCCGTCGGTGGTTGTGGTGCACGAAGGTTCCCGTCGCTGGCCAGGCCGGATTGTCGCGAGGGCTGCGAGCGTGCAGTGCGACGTCGTCGGGAGACCCGAAGTTGAAAAACCAAGTGACTTGGATGTGCGAGAACTCATCGATCCCCTGCAGCGTCTCCACCGGAAACTCGGGGTGCAGCCGGATGATCGATTCCACGCCGCTCTTGAAGTCGTCGAGCCGCCCCGTGTGCCCTCCAACCACGGTTGCGATGACAGGCACTTCGATGGACTTTGTGGACACGGCTTTCCCCTTCTCCGCTGTGAGCAGGGCGGGACGCACGGCTTGTTCGTGGTCGTCCTCGCCACGACGGCGCCGTCAGGCTACTCGTTCGAGTACGGCCTTAGCTCGCTCGTCGATCTCTCCGGCTGCTGTGATCCCTCGGTTCCGGAAGGGGGAGAGCACCCTGCGCATGTTCACGACGGCCTCACGTGCCCTCCCCGACTGGACTCCTTCCATGGCGTCCAGGGCTTGGGCCCAGGTGTGGCAGGCGGCCTCAACGTTGCCTTGGTGTGCCTGTACCGCGCCCATGTAGCCCAAGGTGACGGCATGCGTCCGGCTGAAAGTCTCCGCTTTCCTGGTCAGCACGCTGTTGCGGAACTCGCGAAGAGCCCCTCCGAGGTCACCGAGGGTCCACAGAGTGCGCGCCGTCTCGTGGGCCAGGGAGGCTTGCTGGAAGAACCACACCCGATGCGGATCGTCGTCGCCGGGTCCGGCGGCAGCGAGATCGTCCTCAGCGCGGAGAAGCGCGGCTATCGCCTCGCGCCTCTGTCCGTCCATGGCAAGGCTGCGTGCGCGGACAACGCCGAGCAGCGCGCGCTCACGTGGTGTCGCCAGGGTGTACCGCTTGCGGTCGACGGACGCGGTCGCAAGCCGCACCCCGGCCCCAGGGTGCCCCAAATCGATCGCCTGATGGGCCATGGCCCGAAGGATGTGACCGGCCAATGGTGCTTCGTCAGCTTCTGCGGCGAGCTTCAGCGCCAGGGTGAGGTAGCGACGTGCTGCCTCGTGCTCCGAAGCATCGAAGCTCATCCAGCCGGCCACGTAGACGGCTTCGGAGGCGGCGGCAAGAAGGTGTCTGCGCGTTTCGTCGCTGGTGAAGACACCGCTGACGTATCGGGCGACGTCATCGAGGATGTACTGGCGGAGGGCTGTGCGACCATCCATGCCGCCGTGCCGCTGGTCCCGTTTGGAGAAGAACTCGGTCATCTCGCGGACCGCGGCAACCTCGCTGATGCCGATGCGACGGGACGTGGCAGCCGGGCGCGACCTAGCTCTTTCCGGAGCTTCGTCCCACCACTGTTGTCCGGGCAGCACCAAGCCGCCTACCGAGTAGGCGGCGCCGGCCAGCAGTTGGCGGCGTTCCAAGTCCACGTCGCTTCTCCCCAGATCCACCAGCGCGGTCAGCGTATCGACGCGCCACTCGGATGCTGGGTCGGGGTCGCTGGGCGATGCCGGATACCCGATTTCCGCCAGAGTGACCGGGCGCTGCAGCCGTCGAGACAACGTCTCACACAAGATACGGGGTGTCCTACCGCTGGGACGGGTGCCAGAGATCCACATTGCGATGTGCGAACGGCTTGTGGTCAGCAGTTCATCGGCACCGACCTCGGCAGCCACCCTGACCACCGCCGCGGCGACTTTGGGCTGCGACCAGCCAGTCTCCGCGATCACAGCGGCCAGTTGTTCGTTCCTATGTGCCATCCGGCGTCCCCGTTCACAAGAGAACGATCTTTGACGGGTTTGACGGCATCGCGGACTGGCCGGGGATACCAACCCGTCGTCATTCGAGGTTCGCTCAAGGTCAACGAAACCACCAACTGCCTTTGCCCGGGAGGAAATCCGGTGAAGACCAGCCAGACGTCTGGTGCCGACGCCAGGAGCCTTCCCGCCGCTGCGACCGCTGGCATCGATGCCTTGGGAGTGGGTTGGGGCCGGAGGCCGTCGCCGTCTCGGGCGCACGCAGCCGGGAGGCAGGCATGAACGAGCCCAACACTGTGGACGGCTGCAACGTGGCCCCGGAACAGCAGAAGAGCCTGACGCTGGCCGCCAACGATCGTGCCCCCAGCGCTGCCCGTACCTTCACCCGCGACGTACTCACGGCTTGGGGGCTGGAAGACCTCATGGATCAAGCCGTGCTGATCGTCAGCGAACTCACCACCAACGCCGAGCTCCACGGCCGACGCAATGAAGACGCTTCATCCGGCTCACAGGGCATTCGGGACGAGGAGATCACGCTCACCCTCGCGGTCCAAGCCGATGTCGTGGCCATCGAAGTTGAGGACAACTCTCCATGCGCCCCCGTCCGACGCGTTCCCGAGCAGTACGGCACCAGCGGGCGCGGCCTGTGCCTCGTATCGGCGATGGCCGACAGCTGGACCACTCGTCCTACCGAGGACGGAACCGGCAAGCGGGTGCTCGCCTTCATCAGTCGTTCTGAACCGAGCGTCGCTTCCTGATCCCGCCATCCCTCACGCCCCTCTTTGGAGATCCTTGCTATGGCTCCCAAGGCACCTCCCGCTCCTTCGCCTTGTGCGACAGGGAGCAAGCACGGCCGCGGCTTAGAAGCACCGCGTGGCCTCCTCTTCGATCTGGACGGTGTTCTCGTGGACACACGTCCTGTGATGGAGATCGCGTGGCGAGCAGTCCAGGAAGTCCACGGTGTGAACGTTCCCTTCGAGGCGTACGAAGAGCACCTCGGCCGCCCTTTCGACGACATCATGGGGCGCCTTGGCCTGGCCAACGCAGAGGAAGTTCATCGGACATATACCGAGGCGTCTGCGGCTGCGTCCCACCTGGCCCAAGAGTTCGAGGGCATCACAGACGTCCTTCTCGCGGTCGCCGCTGATGGCTGGTCTCTCGGCGTTGTGACGTCAAAGCCGCTAGCGCGGGCGACCCCCCTTCTTGCGCGGCTCGGCTGCCCGTTCGTCACAGTCCGCGGGCCCGATGGACACGGGCGGGGTAAGCCTGCTCCGGACCCCATCCTGCTTGCCCTGATCGACCTCGGCGCCGATCCGGCCGACGCGACTTACGTGGGCGACATGGCGGTCGACCAGGAGGCAGCTCGCCGCGCCGGCGTCTCCTATGTCCATGCGGGGTGGGGATACGGCCGTCCGATCGGGCCGTGCCCCGCTGTCGCCGATACGCCCAGGCAGCTGTTGCACCTCCTCGGCGTCAGTGCCCCCAACGGCCCGTTCGTCGAAGGGGGTCTGCTGTGAAGGCGGTTGGACACAGCGCACTTGGCCTTGTCCGGACCGACTTCGGTGGACAGCCTTCGTGGGCCTTGGTGGGAGAGCGCGCTCTCGCCACCGTGCGGACGGACCGGATCACCACACGGGACCTGGAGGCCCTGCCGCTCGACTCGGGCGAGGTGGACGAGCACGTCAGCCAGGTGATGGAGGCCCTTGAAACGTACGGCGCGCATCTCACAGCGACACCAGGCGGCGCCGGATGGCTGTACGTGCAGCACGTACCGGCGCGCCGTCTGGTTGGGCAGCTCGTCCGCAAGCTGTTGGCCCTCAGCGCCTGGGAGCCCTTCGGGAACGCCCCCGGAGACATCACACTCGCTCCGTACGAAGGGCTCGTCGGGGTACGGCCGAGCAGTTCGCGGGAGTACCAGTCGTACACCGTGACCTGGTCTGGCTTGGCGTTCGTACTCGGGGCTTCGGCCCCGCACAATCCGCTGCGGTCCGCACAGTTACGCAACCTTCCCTCTGCCCGCTCGGACGCCGGCTCGGCACTGGTGGCTTCGGCTTGGCCGCGGAGTGAGGTGGTGGCGTTGTCGTGGTCGTCCCGGCACGCCGCCACGGTGCTCCCGGTGCTCGAAGCGCTTTCACGCGAGGGCGGGAGAAGTCTGCTCCTCGACCTGGCCACCGACGGCGCCGATCGGTGCACCGAACCCGATGCGGAGGGCGTGAGTTTGGGCGCACTGCCCGCTGATCTCTTCAGCGTCTCCGGCACGGTGGACGGGCTCCACCTGCCGGACGACGACCGCATCGTGCGGGTCAAACAACACACCGTGTACCTGGCTCGGCTTGTCAGGCTGATCTCCGTTGTCCTGGAGACGGCTGGAGGGTGCACACAGCCGTCGTGGCGAACGATCGTGGAGATCGAGAGGTGGCTGGACGAGGTCCTGAACGCGGCCCGGCCAGGCACCGTGCTGGTCAGCAACGACACGAGCCCGCTCGGCGCGCTCGCCGTCCATGCAGCCGAGCGCCACGGGCTCAACACTGTGCACGTCCAGCACGGTGCGTGGACGGCGGAGGCCGTTGCCTGGCCCGCACTGCACAGTCGCCACGTCGTGGTCATGGGCGAACGCGACGTCCCGCTCGCGAAAGCATGGGCGCGTCATCCGCGAGCCGAAGTCCACGTGCTCGGACAGCCTCGCTTCGACTGCCTCACGGGTCTCGACCGCGCGGCTCAACGGAGCTACCTGGAACGGCTGATGGCCACGGCCAACGATCGCGTGCCGTCCCGGATCATGGTCTGGGCCTGTCAGCCCTTCAGCCATGACCGTCTCAGGGCTCAGGCCAACCTGATCGCGGAGGGGCTGGGGAGGGCCGAGGGGGACTGGGGCCTCGTCGTCGCCCCGCACCCCGCTCAAAGCGCCGAAGCGTTCTCCTCCCTCTTCCCGCACGCCGACGAACCCCGTGACGAGCTGCGCGTGGCCGTGGCCGATCCGCAGGTCGGCGCACGCGGCTGTATGGCCGGCGCCGATGCCCTGGCGAGCGCCTATTCGACCTGCGGCATCGAAGCCGCCCTCCTGCACGTGCCGGTCCTCGAAATCGGAGCCTCCGGCGAGCACGCCCTCGGCCTGGCCGACCACGGCCTGGCTCACCGCTGCCACAGCGCCGACGACGTCGCTGCTGCACTCACCGCACTGGCTTGCCCCGACAGGCCGGATGTCCAGCCGATGCCGGATGCCGTGTGCCGGTGGCGCGGAGACAGCGCCGCCGCCATCGTCCGCCTCATCCTCAGCCCCGACCGTGTCACGCCCCTCGATCCCGTCCCCCCTGAACCCTCCGCCGCTGATCCCGCTCAGCCGCGGGGCGAAGGAGTCCCTGCCCGATGACACACCTGACCGCCGACACCGTCGCCGAACTCTTCGCCGGGGCCGTCACCCTGGCCAAGACCGGCGAGAAGGTTGCCCCCCGCGGCATTGCCACCCGCGAAGTCCTCGACGTCCACATGCGGTTGACCCAGCCCCGGGCCCGTCTGCTGCATGCGCCGCCCGCCCGGATCCTCAACCCCGCGTTCGCGGTGGCCGAGACCGTCTGGCACCTTTCCGGCTCGGATGACCCGTGGATCTTCGACTACAACGCCCGGTTGCGGCGGTACGCGGATGACGGCGTGCTGCGGGGCGCGTACGGGCCGCGGATGCGGAACTGGGCGGGGAAGGTCGACCAGCTGCGCCGCGTCGTCGAAATCCTCAAGGAGGATCCAGCCTCCCGCCGGGCTCTGATCCAGCTCTACGACCCGGCCCGGGACGCTGCCGGGCACAAGGACGTGCCGTGCACGCTCGGCTTCGCCTTCCACCTGCGCGCCGGCCGCCTCCACATGACGACCACGATGCGCGGCCAGGACGTGTGGATCGGCATGCCCTACGACCTGTTCTTCTACACGGTCCTGCATGAGCTCGTGGCCGGGTGGCTCGGCGCCGAGCTCGGCTACTTCCACCACCACGTGGGGTCCTTGCACATCTACGAGAACCACCTCGACCACGCCGAGCGGCTCACCTCGCTCACCGCGAGCGAGATCATGCCGGATCTCAGCACTCCGTGGGACGGCTTCGACGAGCTGCTCCGGCACGTCCAGGCCGGGGAGCTGACGGGGCATCCGGGCTGGGACGCCATGACCGACACGATGCACAGCTACCGACTGTGGAAGCACAACATGCGCGATGCGGCGTTGCAACGGGCTGACCGGGTCCACGACCCGCTCGGCCAGGCGCTGGCGTCCTGGTACGGCGAGCTGAACCGCCGTGCCGCGTCCTCGTCCGCCCGCATTGCGGCAGGGGTCAGGTGACGTTCGCCATGGACCACATTCCGTCCGTCATTCTCGGCCTGTGCTCCTACACCCATGACTCGGCCGCCGCGCTGCTGGTCGACGGGGACCTGGTCGGATTCGTCGAGGAAGAGCGCCTGTCCGAGGACAAGCACACCAAGGCGTATCCACGCCACGCCGTCGAGTGGCTGCTGAAGGAGGCCGGGCTCACCACGGGTGACGTGGACGCCGTCGCCTACAACTTCCAGCCCGCCCGCTACCTCGTCGAGTCCCCGGCCGCACTGCGCCTGGCCCTGTCGGCGACGACACGCGAGCGGGCGCTGCCCAGAGCCCACGGCTTCGCCAAGGTGGCTCTGCGCACCCAGCACCGCGTCCGCACTCTCGGCCGGCTGTTCCCCTCCGCCCGCGTCACACCGGTTCTGCACCACCGGGCTCACCAGATGGCCGCCTTCGTCGCGTCGGGGTGGGCCGAATCCGCGGTGCTCGTCGTCGACAGCCTCGGCGAACGGCAGACCACCACCATCGGCCACGCTCACCAGGCGCTGCGACCGCGCACCCGCATCGTCGAGGCACTCCATGATCCGGCTTCATTGGGTTACGTGTACGGCGCGGTCACCGAACACCTGGGGTGGCGCCGCGGAGATGAGGAGGGCACCGTGATGGCCCTCGCCGCCCTCGGCGACCCCAAGCGGTTCCGGCACCTGTTCGCGCGAGCCGTCCGCACCACGCCGACCGGCTTCTTCGTCGACCCGGCCTACTTTCCCCCGCGCACCCTGTCCTCCGGCTACCCCCGGACCTCGCGGCGCTTCATGACCGCGACGTGCCCCGCGCGCCACCCGGAGGAGCCGGTCCTGGACGTCCACCAGGATCTGGCCGCGGCGCTCCAGGAGCGCACCGAGCAGGTCATGCTGCACCTGGCCCGGCGTGCCAGGATGATCACCGGTTCTCGCCGCCTGTGCGTCGGTGGCGGAGTCGCCACGAACTGCGTGAGCATAGGGCGCATCATCGAGGCCGGCATCTTCGACGAGGTCTTCGTGCCCCCCGCCCCGGGTGATGCTGGCACCGCGCTCGGCGGCGCGGTCGCCCTGCACATGGACGGGGGAAACCGACGCCCCGTGTCGGGCATCGCCCGCGCCTGCTACCTAGGTCCGTCCTTCCACGACATTGCTCTCGACCTCACCCCGTGGCCCGAGTTGCAGCAGAAGATGCTGGGCATCGAGACTACGGAGTTCCTCGCCGACCAGCTCGCCCACGGCATGATCGTCGGCCTGTTCCAGGGCCGGGTGGAGGCCGGACCCCGCGCCCTGGGGAACCGCTCGATCCTCGCCTCTCCTCTCCAGCCGGGGGTGGTGGAGCGGCTGAACGCCACCGTGAAATACCGAGAGCCTTTTAGGCCCTTCGCTCCCATGGTCCTGGCCGAGCGAGCCCGGGAGTTCTTCACTCTCGGCCAGGAAGCGCCGTACATGTCCATGGCCTCCGGCGTGACGGACACCGCACGCGAACGGGTGCCGGCCATCATCCATGCCAACGGCACTTCCCGCCTGCAGACCGTCACCGCCGCACAGAACCCGTTCATGCACGCGGTCCTGACCGCCTTCGCCCGCCGCACCGGGGTCCCGGTCCTGATCAACACCTCGCTCAACGTCAAGGGCAAGCCCATCTGCGGGACGCCAGCTATGGCCCTGGACTGCCTGGCCGACTCCGGCCTGGACGCTCTGCTGCTGGAAGAACGGTGGATCACCAAATGAAGATCGGATACAGCTTCTGGGGCTTCCTCGGCAACGGCATCACCAACACCCCGGACGGGGGTCGCAGCCACCGCCGCCCCTTCATCGATGCCCTCCTCGCCCGCGGGCATGAGATCGTCTTCCTCCAGGCCAACCGCGACCTGCTGGAAGCCAACGACGACCTCGGCGGCACCTACGCCTTCGACAGCGGCATCCCGAAGATCGACGCGCTGTTCCTCGAATGGCGCTGGCCGATCGACGGACGCAACACGACCCCGTGCGGAACCGACGGCCACACCTGTGACCTGCACCGCCAGGCCGAACTCATCACGCGCTACACCGCCCGACTCGGCACGCCAACCGTGATCTGGGACAAGGACCGCACGCTGCGACCCGAGAGCATCTGGCGCGGCATTCTGACCACTGCCGTGTGCGAAGCGGCCCTCGAACCCTCACCGGGCGCCCACCGCCTGCTCTTCCCCGTCGACGACCGGCTCCTGGCCCAAGCCGACCCCGTCGCACTCGCCACCCAGCCGCGCAACCTGGCGCTCGGCTATGTCGGCAACCAGTACGACCGCGACGCGCACTTCGACCGCTACTTCGCCCCAGCCGCCGCACACGTGGCGCACCTCGTCGGCGGCAAGTGGACCCAAACCGACCGCTGGCCGCACGTCCGCTTCCTCGGACGGATCCCCTTCCAGGAAGCCCACGCACTGTACGGCAGATCCCTGGCCACCGTCCTCATGCTGCCCGAGCGGTACGCCGCGGTCGGGCAGATGACCCAGCGGATCTTCGAGGCGGTGCTCGCCGGCTGCCTGCCGCTGGCTCCGGCCGACATCCACCGTGTCGAGGAGTTCGTGCCCGCCGAGCTGATCGTGACCTCCGGCCGAGAGGTGATCGAACGGCTCGCACTTCTCCGGAAGATCGCTGGCAGTCAGCAGCACGCGGACCTGATACGGGCCTGTCTGGACCGCCTGGACCTGTTCCGCCTGAGCCGGCAGGTCGAGGCGCTGGAGAGCGTGCTGCACACGATCGCCCGTGGAGCGGACGAGCGGGGAGCGGCCTGATGCGACAGATCTTCCAGGCTGGCGTGCCTGGATCATCCGGATGTGTCCTGGCGGCCGGTCCGCTCGGGCACGCAAGCGACTCTAAGCTGGAGCACCATGATGAAGGTTGCCATTGTCGGCTGCGGAGGCAGCGGCAAGTCGTACCTGGCCCGCGAGCTGGGGAAGATCCTCGACGCCCCGGTGACGCATCTGGACGCCGCGTTCTACGACGACGAGTGGAACGCGCTGCCGATGGACAAGTTCGCCGAGCTGCAGCGGGAGCTCGTTGCCAAGCCGCGGTGGGTGATCGACGGCAACTACAACTCGACGCTCCAGATCCGGCTGGAGTCCTGCGACACCGTGGTCCTCATGGACGTGTCCACGATCTCCGCGCTATACGGGATCTTCTCCAGGCAGCTGCGGCACGGGGCCGGTCACAAGGGCAACGGGGTGCACAACCGGATCCACTGGGGTGTGGTCAAGTACGTGGCGACGTACCGTCGCAGGATGCGCCCCCGCGTCATGGCCAAGATCGACGAGTTCGCCTCCAGTCGGGGAGACGTCGTGCTGCTGACCAACCGGCGACAGACGCGCCGCTGGCTGCGCCAGGTGGCCGCCCAGCACAGCTGAGCCATCCGCGCCCGCGAGGGGAGGGCGCGGCATGACTGAGGTCAATCCCTTCCTCGACCCCGCGCGGCAGGCGGACCTCTACGGTGATGCGTCTCGCCTCGCCGGCCGGTCCAACGCCCTGATGCGGGCCAAGACCGCCGGTCGGCCCGTGCCGGACACGATTGTCCAGCTGGTGCGGGCACAGCACGGGCGAGCAGACCGTCTCGGTGTTGTCCTGGACATCGGCTGTGGTCGCGGTACGAGCAGCAAGGTTCTCGCCGAGCTGCTGCGCCCGAGCCGCGTCGTCGGGTTCGACGCGGCTGAGGCCCTGATCGAGCAGGCCCAGGAACGCTCCCGGCGCCTGCCCGGGGTGCAGGTGAGCTTCCTCCAAGGCGACTTTCACCAGTTGCCCCTGCCCACCGGGTCGTGCGATCTGGCAGTCGCCGCGTTCTGCCTGTACCACTCGCCGCGCCCGAAGGTTGTTGTCGCGGAGATCAACCGCGTCCTTGCCCCCGAGGGACTGGCCGTGCTGGTCACCAAGTCCCTCGACAGTTATCGGGAGTTGGACCAGTTGGTCGCAGCGGCCGGACTCGACCCAAGGGCCGAGCGGCACGAGAGCCTGTACATCTCCGCGCACAGCGGCAACCTCGCAGAACTGGCCGGCACCTCCCTCGACGTGGTGACCACCGAAGACGAGGAGCACCTGTTCAGCTTCGACGGTCACGACCACGTCGCGGAGTACGTGGCCACCAACCCGAAGTACCACCTGGCCCCCGGCTTGTACGGCAGCCCGGGAGCGGTGGCGGCAGTCCTGCACGAGTTCCTGCCGGACCGGCCGATCACCACCCGGTCCACCATTACCTATGTCGTGGCGAAGCCGGGGGGAGGCCCGGGATGACGAGCGGGCATTTCACCAAGCACTACACGGATTCCGCTCGGGTCGCCGCCGCCGTGCGCCACCACTGGTGGCTCACCGAGCACGCACGCCCCTTGCAGCTTCCGCCGCTGGGGGTGATCGGACCGAAAAGCCTGACCTGTCAGCGGGTCGAAGGGCGCCCGGCCCGGCCGGAAGACCTGCCGTGCCTGGCACAACTGCTGGGCGACGCCCATGGCACCGCCTGGACCAGCGACCTTCAGGCGGCCGAACTGCACGCACCGCACCGCTTCAGCGACGGCACTGAGTTCGCCGACTACCTCGGCCCGCGCAGCACCGCGCTGCGGAAACGGCTGGAGCAGGGGTACCTGCCCAACAAGGTCGCCCTGCACGCGATGCTCGCGCTGCTGGAGAAGACGGCGGAAGGCCCCGCCGTCTTCTACAAGGACAGCAACCTCCGCAACTTCCTCATCACCGAGACGGGTTCGGTCTTCACCATCGACACGGACGACCTCACTCTGGCCCCGGCAGGGTACGACCTGGCGAAGCTGATTGCGACGTTGCTGCTGACCTACGGGCCGCTCCCGCACCCAGCCGTTGATTCCGCCCTGGCCATCTACAACGAGGCCGCCGGGCGCCACGACTCCGGGCTCGGCGGTACAGATCGTGACCGTCTCGAAGACTTTCTCGCCCTGCATGCCGTCCTGACCGCCCCGTACCTCGGGCGCCACGGCTACAGCTACGGCTGGCCCCCCACCTACCCCCGACTCCGAGGTTGAGCATGATCACCACCGAACTCGTCTTCGTCCGCCACGGTGAGGCGCAGTGCAACGCCGACGGCCGGGTCGGCGGCCCTCGGACCTGCACCGGACTGACCAACCGCGGCTACGCCCAGGTGGAACAGGTCACACGCCGGCTCGCCGACGAACACCGGGACAAGCCGTTCGACGCGCTGTACGCCGGACCGCGCCTGCGCCTGCACCAGACCGGCGAGATCATGAGCCAGGCCCTCCGGATCCCGCTCACCACGGACGTACGGCTCGACGGCCCGGTCCACGGCGACGCCGACGGCAAACCGTGGGCCGAGGTGAAGACCGCAGCCAACGGCGGGCCTCACGCCCACCCCGACACGCCTTGGGCGCTGGGCTCCGACACCTGGAACGGATACCTGAAACGGGCCGGCGCCCACCTGGCACAGCTCATCGACGAACACGAGGGCGACCGCGTCCTGTTCGCCGCGCACGGCGAGACCGTGATCGCCGCCCACACCCTGCTCCTGGGCCTCCCACTCGGCTCCCTGGCGGGCTTCACCATCACCCACGCCTCCGTCACCTGCTGGCAGCACCACCGCAACCGCCTCGACCAGACTCGGTGGATCCTCGACCGGCACAACGACACCTCCCACCAGGCCGAACAGGAGGCAACCTCGTGATCACGGCCCCCGTCGATCCGCGCCTGGAACTGGCCCGCGACCGGGTCGGCGCCGTCCGCGTCATACCGGACCCGTCCCTTCCGTCCCACCTGCTCCAGCTCGCCGACGGCCGGGGACGCAGATACTTCGCCAAGCAGCACACCGGCAGGGCCCGGTACGTCAAGGAGGTCCACGCGTACCGCACCTGGGCGCCGCACCTGACCGGGCACGTGCCCGAGCTGGTCGGTAGTCACGACAGCACGCACACGCTGCTGGTGACCGCGCTGTCCGGCACGCCGGCCGACACTGTCGCCCCGGGATCGCCCGAGGAAGAGCAGGCCCAGTACGAGGCTGGCCGCATCCTGCGGCTGCTCCACCAGGCCACGCTCATCCCGCGCTCCGGAGCCATTGGCCCCGACCTGGCAGCCCGCCTCGCCCGCTGGATCCAGCGGGCGGATGAGGCCGGCCTCGTTTCCGCCGACGAACGCGTCCTGCTGTCCGCCCACCAGGATGTCCTGGCCGGCACGCTCATGGACAGCGCGGCCTGCCACCTCGACTACCAGCCGAGGAACTGGAACATCGGCGAGTCCTTCGGCGTGTACGACCTGGAACACATGCGGCGCGATGCCCGCATCCGGGACTTCGCCCGTCTCGAATTTCGCCGCTGGCAGGCGGCTTCCCAGTTGAGGGACGCGTTCTACTCCGGCTACGGCCGCCGCCCCACCGACACCGAGCAACGCCTCCTCGAATCCTTCGGTGCCATTGAGGCGGTCACCGCCCTCGTCCGCGGAAACGAGCAGCAGGATCTCGCCCTCACCGCCCACGGCCGCACCGTTCTCGCCCGGCTGAGCTGAACCGCCGACCCCACCGCTTCTGGAGACGCACCGTGACACAGCAGCTGAGCCCTCAGCACCCCCAACTTCCGCGCCGTGCCGTCGTGACCGGCACCGCCGGATTCATCGGTTCCCACCTCGCCCATGCGCTTGTCCAGGCCGGGACGACGGTCATCGGCGTCGACCGCCGAGACCCGGCCACCGACCCGACCGCCGCGGCCAACCTCGCCCCCCTGCGCTCGCTGCCGGGATACATGAACGTCACGGCCGACCTGGTCAGTTGTGCGATCGACCCTCTTCTCGTCGACGCGGACGCCGTCTTCCACCTCGCCGCCATCCCGGGCGTCCGCCCCTCCTGGGGAGCGCAGTTCGGCGAGTACGTCGCCTCCAACATCGTGGCCACCAAGCGCCTGCTGGACGCCGCCATCCGTTTGCGCGTTCCCCGCCTGGTCGTCGCCTCCTCCTCCAGCGTCTACGGCGCCACCGACGGCGGCCCCAGCGTCGAGACCGACCACCCGCGGCCCGCCTCGCCGTACGCCGTCACCAAGCTCGCCGAGGAACAGCTCTGCCTCGCCCACGCCGCGCAGCCGCACTGCCCCACCACCGTCGTCGCACTGCGCTATTTCACCGTCTACGGCCCCCGCCAGCGCACCGACATGTTCACCCACCGCGCTCTGCTGGCCGCCCTGACCGGCCAGCCCCTGCGCCTGTACGGCGACGGTCACCAGCGCCGGGACTTCACCTACATTGACGACGCGGTCGCCGCCACCATCGCCGCGGCCACCACACCCCACGCACACGGGGTGATCAACGTCGGGGGAGGAGCGAACGCCTCCCTCCTCGAAGTGATCCACATCGCCAACAGCCTCGCCGGCCGCGACATCGAGGTGCTCCAGGACGGCCCCCGCAAGGGTGACGTCCTCACCACCCGCGCCCACCCCGGTCACGCTCACGAGGTCCTGGGCTGGCAGGCACAGGTCGACCTCCACAGCGGCATGCGCGCTCACATGCAGACCCTCACCGCCGCGCCCACCGTGCACGGTCGGGCCGCTTAACCAGCAGGAATTCAGGAGGAGTTGCTGTGGAGAGCCCCGAGCGAGCACGACTCGACACCTTCTTCCGGCGCGTCACCGAGCAATTCCCCGCCGCCGGCCCGTTCACCTCACTGATCATCACGCACCTGCTGTCCGAGCGGCCGGCGTTCCTGCGCGCGATGGCCGCGACCTCGACCATCGGCGCCATCCTGCCCAAGCCCAAGTCCATCGACCGGCAAACCCTGGACACGGTCCGGGATCTCTACCCCGTCCGCGATCTCAGCAGGGACCTGTTCGCCGACCCCACCCGTGCACTGGAGTACGTCGAGGACACCGCGGGCGGCCAGGACATCGTCCTGGCGGACATCGGCGGCTACTTCGCACCCAGCCTCGCCACGGTGGTCGAGAAGTTCTCCGGCCGTGTCCTGGGAGTCGTGGAGGACACGGAGAACGGCCACCAGCGGTACGCAGGACTCGATCACCTCACATGTCCCGTCATCTCGGTGGCCCGCTCACCCCTCAAGGACTGCGAAGACCACCTGGTCGGTCGGTCCATCGTCTTCTCCACCGATGCGCTGGTCCGCGCCCGCGGCGACATCCTGACCAGCCGCAACGCCTGCGTCCTGGGCTTTGGCAAAGTCGGCCGCGCCATCGCGCAGACCCTGCGCGCCCACGATCTGCGGGTCACGGTCTACGACAAGGACCCCATCCGGCGCGTGCAGGCGCACTCGCACGGCTTCCGTACGACCACGACCACCACTGAGGCGGTCAGGGACGCCGAACTCGTCCTGTGCGCCACCGGGAATCTCGCCCTGCGCCAGCACGACTTCGCCGCCCTGCGCAACGGCGCCTACCTCGCGTCGGTGACCTCCTCGGAAGATGAGCTGGAGCTCACGCCTCTCCACGAGCTCTACCAGCGCGTCCCGGTGGGGGAGCAGCTGACGCGCTACGAGATCACCGGTCACTACTTCTACGTGCTCGCGGACGGCGGCGCCGTCAACTTCGTCCACGGAGCGGCCGTCGGCACCTACATCCATCTCGTCCAGGCCGAGATCCTCGCCGCCACCGCTGCCCTCAGCCACGGCCTCTTCGAGCCCGGCCTGCACACGATGCCCACCACCGACCGCCAGGCCATTGCCCGGATCTGGCTCGACCACTTCGACAGGTGACCCCCATGCCGCCGTCCCCCCACCACATCCGCGCCACCGCCGAGGCGTACCTCAGCCGTCACCCCGACGAGCAGCAGCTTCTCGCCCCGCTGTTCGCCGCTCTGGCCGGTGTGCAGGATCCCGCGCACCGTAAGACGTTCCCCGCTCACGTCACGTGCAGTGCCATCGTCCTCGATGCCGCCGACCGCGTGCTGCACATCCATCACAACGCAACCGGGAAGTCCCTCGCGCCCGGCGGACACACCGAACCGGACGACCGCGGCCTCGTCCACGCCGCCCTCCGCGAACTCTTCGAGGAAGCTGGCATCCCCGACCACGCGGTCACCCCGCTCGCCGGGTTCGAGACGGTTCCCCTGGACATCGACGTGCACGACATCGACGCCAACCCCGCCAAGGGGGAACCGGCGCACCAGCACGTCGACTTCCGCTTCGTCTTCCGGCTCACGGCGCAGCACACGGTGACGCTCCAGACCGAGGAGGTCAGCGGCTACGACTGGCGGCCGTTTAAGGAGACCGCGTCGCCCACTGTCCGCGCCAAGCTCGCGCTCCTTCCACGTCCTTCACGTTCCTGAAACGCCGACCGACCGGGGGTATTGCCATGTCTGCCGTCTCACCAGCACAGCCGCGTACCGTACGCCGCCACATCGCGGTCATCCCCTGCCGGTGGGGTGCCTCCCGCTTCCCCGGCAAACCCTTGGCCCTGCTCGGGGACAAGCCTTTGCTGTGGCACGTGCACCAGCGCTGCCTGGAGGCCACGCGTCTGGACGGCGTGCTGGTCGCGACCGACGACGCACGCATCGAGGCCGCCTGCCGCAGCCTGGGCATCGAGTGCATGCGCACCCGGGAACATCTCACCGGCACCGACCGCGTCGCTGAGTGCGCCGAGCGCGTGTCCGCCAACGGCTACATCAACGTCCAGGGCGACGAGCCGTTCATCGCGCCGGCCGCGATCGACGCCGTCTCCGACGCTCTGCACCACCTCACCACCGGCAACCTGGCGGTGAACGCCTACACGGAACTGGGCGACGCCGCTTCCGTGCTCGACCACAACGTGGTGAAGGCCGTGGTGGGAACGGGCGGCAGCGCCTTGATGTTCTCGCGCCAGCCGATCCCTTATCCACGAGGGACCCGCCCCACATACCTGCGTCAACTCGGTCTCTACGGCTTCACGGGTGAGGCTCTCCAGCAATTCCAACAGCTCCCGCAAGGGCCGCTGGAGAAAGCCGAGGGCGTTGAGATGCTGCGCTTCATCGAGAATGGGTACGGCGTTCGGATGCTTCCGGTCGCGGACGAAGGACTAGCCGTTGACACGCCCGAGGATCTCGCCCGGGCTTTCACGATCCTGCGCAGCCGGCCGCATGGCCCCGATCCAACTGAACAGGGCATCTCCCAACAGGTTCCCGCGCAGCGATAGATCTCAGCTTTGATCGGCGCCCGAATCTTCGTGTCACCGGGAGAGCTGCATCCGGCGCCTGCATGCCACGAACCGAGCGAGGGCGCGGACCATCGATCGCCCAACCTGACAAGGCTTCTGACGATTAGTCAGACCGCTTCTGCCCAATCGAGGCTTTCACCCCTCGCGCACTGAAAGGAAGATCATGCGTCACCCGACGCTCCTCGATGCCATCCTCCATAAGCGAGGGTGGCGGCGCTACGAGGTATTCGTGACGCAGCTTGCCAGTGCAGGAACCAGGGCGGCCAAAAATTACGAGAATCCGCGTCTGGCCAGGGTGAAGAGTGTCACCCGGACCACGTTCGGACGGTGGTGCGCCGGTACGCAGGAACCGCGTGGCGACACGGCCACTGTCATGGAATTCTGGTTCGGGCATAGCGTGAAAGAGCTTCTCGGTCCGGCGCCGGAGCGGGAGCTGGTCCTTGCCAGGAGCCTCCATGAGGCTTCGCTCGCTGCCGCGCACCGGTTGGACATCAGGTTCGACACGTCCTTCCTGTCCGTCGCGGCACCTGCTCCGGGAACCGGCGGGGTGTGGCACATGGACGGCCTGCGGATCCTGGATGGAACGTCCGTCGCGGTCCAAATGTACGAAGCAGCACTTCAGCCTGGCTCTGTAGTGATCGGCGCGGAGGACCTTGAGCACCTGAGGTACTTCACTCGGTCCACGCGCAGGGCATTGCTCCTTGGATCCCTAGGTGCCCAAGGAGCCGACGATCTCTATGCATTGGATGCTGCGCACGCACGGCGTCAGCTTGCGATGCCTGTGCAGCGGCTACCGATTCCCGTGCCATACCGGCTCGATGAGTTGACCTACGCCCTGCTGTGGGCCTGCTTGAACCTGGACGACAGTCTCCTCGCGGATGACGGTGCTCTCTACGGCGAGCAGCAAAGGCTGGACTTCCACCTTGAGCAGGGCCGCTCAGCTGCGGCTCGAACCGCCTATTCTGATCTTTCCCAGGTTGGATCCCTATGGCTCGGATCTCACGCCTGCGCAGCTTTCGTCGAGCGTCATTTGAATATCGGCGATGTAAGTCCTGTCATGTGGTCGCGGGCCCAATTCGGTGAACAAGCCGCAGCATGGCTCCTGTTCCGCGAGCGCCACCGTGTTCTTCAGTCCATGCGTGACCGCTCCGCGGGACTCCACGACACACCCGGATGCGCGCTATGCGTACCTGAATCCGCCGTACACGGCAGCGAGCCGTATGAACGGCTGTTGTTGCTTCTCATGGTCGCGTTGATGGAGTCATACGGCCTGACCGTCTGGGTCTGCACACAAGAGGACTATGCTCGACTCCCAGAATTCCACCTCGCCTCGGACCGGCGTGTCATCGTGGCCGACTGGTTGGGTGCCGACGCTGTATGGAACGTGGAGAGCATCGACGGCAGCGGCGCGACCGATGCTTTCACCCAGGCGATCAAGCATGCTCAGACAGGAACCATCGCCAGCGGTGCCACTCCTGCCGAGCGGATACACGCGTTCGCCGACTACCTCGGGCTTGGCCAGGACTGGGGCCGTCTGGTCGAGCGCTGTCGCGAACTCGGCTCATATGGCACCGCCGGCCTGCTGCGGGCACGAAGCCGCTTGATCCACACAGCCGAGATCGACCGCGTCCTGTGCTTTATCGGAGAGTTCGACCTGACATCCTGAAGGCCCAAGTTCAACGAGGGCAGACGACATCCCCTTGCATCAGCGCGACTGCAGAAAGCCGCGTCCGGGTTGGACTTCGACGAGCTCCGGGGCGTTGCGGGCCCGGTCGGCGGCGCTGGGGCCAACGCAGCGCGGGCCACGCTGAGGAAGTTGCCGATCGAGTCATCGAGAGCTTGCGCGGCCTCCGAGTAGGCGGTCATTGAGCTTCTTCGAGTAGGTCACCAAACAGGTGACGGTCCATGCAGCGCAACGAGCGAGGCCCCCGGACTGTTGATCGAGATGTCTGACGTCTCAACCACACTGTTCGGGGGCCTCGTTGGTCATCTATCCTGCCTGTGAGCATGAAGAGTGCCATCTGCGGTGCGGTCTGGCCCATATCCTGCCTGGCTCCGTCTGGGATGCCCTGAGTGCGATCTGCCGTCCGTGCCGGGGATGGTGCAGCCGCCGGGTCGGCGACGGTCGCGCGGACTATTCCGTCCTGGCCGATCTCGCCTACCAGGGTGGCGGTCCCTGGGTGAGTACCGGCATCAAGCGCAAGCCCCTGCAGGAACTCACCCTGACCGAGAAGACCGTCAACCGGGCGCTGTCCGCGGCACGGGCACCGGTCGAGCGCGGTGTTGCGCGCCTGAAGTCCTGGCAGATCTTCCGCAGATCCCGGTGCAGTCCAAACCGCATGACGTCAATCGCCAAAGCCGTCCTCACCCTGGAGCGGCAACGCTGAAGAAGCACACTGAGCCGGGCACAGCGGCCGCCAGGGGCGGGCCGCTCGGTCGTGGCCACCGGCAGCATGACCGGCCCGCTCGCCGCCCTGTCCCGCAACGAGACGAACGAGCTCATCGAACGCGTCGGCGTCAGAGCCGAGGGTGCAGGGAGCTTGCTCAGTTACGCTCCCTGCGAGCCCCTCGCATTAGCCATCCGGCAACTACGCCCAGGCCGCCGATGAGAATGGTCGGCAAGGCGTCAGGCAACGAGAATCCTTGAGTCGAGGAAGGGCTCTGAATAGCTTGACTACCCCGGTGCACCAACTCAATGCGCCCAATGAAAGAGTTCAGCATCGGAGTCCTAGACTTCCACTTAAGGCGAGCCGCGCCAAAGTAGGCAATCGGGGCAGAGGTGGCCAGAATCCCAACAATATACGATGCGACCCCTTCGGAATGCAGCAGAAATCACTGGCCAAGGACAGTCAGGGCCAAGCCAACGCCCCACAGCCAAGGCCACGTTTTGCGATAATTGAAGCGCTCAACACCAGACTCGTCTACAACGGTCCAGCTCGCTCCCAGTCCGAACACCAACCACTTGGGGACCTCCGCCCGCTTTCGCAACACGGCGAGCGCAGCCTCTGAATCACGCCCTTGATAGAGAGCCTCATGGATCAGCCGAGAGGACGATGGAGATCGCAGCCTGATCAGTTCCAATGTCCCCACGGCAACTGAGATCGCAATTCCGAATGCCACCAGAATCGCGCCAATACCGTCGCTGCCTGACGTCAAACGGTCGAGCCCGAGGCCGATGCATGCCCCAGAGATTCCGGCAATTGTTGGCATTACAACGTTCTCGGAATGCCGCTCCCGTCCAGACTCAACGACCTGCTCAAACCACCACTTATACCAAGCCCAAGTGCAAAAATTCGCAATGGCACCCAAGTAATAGAACGGTGCCGTAAACAGGATTGCGAAGAACATCAGCCCAAACCAGATCGCGAAGGGTTCAGCCACCTGCCGCCCTCAACCTTCCCTCTTTCTTGCGCCGCCCCGGACGTGCGTCCCAGCTCATAATGGCTACGGTCGGGTCGCACCGGCGTAGTCCGCGATCGGCATGTCGGCCATGGGTGGGTGAGCACTTTCGTGCAACATGGGTGCCTTTCTACGAGGATCGTGACACGGTGATAGCGGCCAACGGTTATATAAGAGTCTCAAGGATGTGGCGTGGATCGCCTACCCCAGCGAAGAGCCCTGACAGCCAACACATTCTTCAGATATAGCAGCATCGCCTTCACGTCTAGGTAGCGGATGTCGATCTGGTGACGAAGCGAGGGGGCTTCGTCACCGCAACCCACACGGCCTAGCAACTGAACAGCAGTGCGGTGAGTGATCTCCATTTCGGCTGTAAACCTCCCCGGCTGGGCGTCGTTCAGGCGCTGATAGATTTTAATGGCGTCCCTAATTGCACACTCGGCACGATCCAGGTCCTGGCGTGCTTCCGTTCGCACACCAGCGAACGTTTCCAGCGAGTTGGCGAGGTCGGGTTTGGAGGTCGCGACGTCGATCTCTGCCAGGCGGCGGTAGATGGCAACGGCTTCGTCGGAAGCGGCCAAAGCCTCTTCGTGTCGCTTTGACTTTGACAGCCGGATGCTGACGTTGTTAAGCGCGTGAGCGAAGTTGGCTTCGTAGACTTCCGGGTTATCTACCGCGAGTCGGCGGTAGATGGCAACGGCTTCCTCGGAAGCGGCCAAAGCCTCCGCCTCCCTGTCTTGCCTAAACTTCGGTAGCCGACTGCCAAGAGTATCTAGCGACCAGGCGAAGTCAGCTTCGAAGGCGAGCGGGTTAGCCACAGCGAGTCGGCGGTACAAGGAAACGGCTTCGTCGATGGCCCTGAGTGCGTCCTGGTGGCGCCCGACTGACCACAACAGGATGCCCAGGATGTTCAGGGAATGAGCCAGATCGGCTTCGAATTCGGCGGGGCTGGCCTTTGCCAGCCGACGCCTGGTCTGCACGGCTTCATCAAGGACGACCAGCGCATATTCGTGCCGCCCAAACTCCGACAAGTCCGTGCCCAGGCTATCCAGCGCCCAGGCGAGATCCTCTTGGTATACGGCCGGGTCGCTCTTCGCCAACCGACGGTAGAGGACAACGGCTTCCTCGGAGGACGCGAGGGCCTCCTCATGCCGTTTTAGATTCGACAGGTCGGCCCCGAGGTTGATGAGTGACCCGGCAAGGTCACCTTCGAACGTAACCGGATCCGCCTCAGCCAACCGACGGTAGAGGACAACGGCTTCCTCGGAAGCCGCCAGAGCCTCCTCATGCCGTCCCAATCTCGACAGGTCGACCCCAAGACTCTCCAGCGCCCCCGCAAGAGGATCCTCATATGCCGGATCGGTCTCCGCCAAATCGCGCCAAATGACAACGGCCTCCTCGGACGCTGCGAGAGCTTGAACGTGCAACCCGGCGTAGGACAGGCGTTGGTTCAGGTTGCTATAGATAAGCGCCCGTTCGGCCGGATCCTCGGTCTGACTCAGGCGGTGGTTCGTTAGGCGATCGGTGACGATGGCGATTCCAGGGTCGAGGTCAGCGTGCCGACCTTCCGGGAATCGCGCTTCGATGGCCTCCAGAAGCGTCATGTCGATGGTGGGATTGTTTGCCAGTGTGGTCAGAACGGCACTGCCCACGTCTAGGGCCAGTTGCGGGTCTTGGTGCAGCAGTGGGTACAAGTGGTTCTCGCCGAGGTGGGGCCAACGGCCGGCGGCTGCAGCCAGGAAAGTTACGGAGCGCGGGAAGTATCCCGGCAGAGCGCTGTGACGGTGCTGGCGGGTGACGAGGGCGGCCGCTACATCGGGTGCCCAGGCTTGGGCAGGATAGTCCGCAGGGTGCCCGGGCATGGTCAAAGCAAGGAAGTCTTCAGCGAGGCGATCCGGGTAAAGGGGCTCCAAAACGCTGGCCTGGTTGGCCGGCGGATAGCAGGCGCCATGGTCGGCGATGATCCGGTTGGTTTCGGGTCTCAGCCTGAGGTTCCCGAGGACCGTTGCGCCAACGGAATATGTGACCGCGCCGGTGAGGGCCGCGGTGAAGACAACCCGATTCATCACCTCGGGTGGGGTTTGATAGGTCCGGCCGGCCGCATCGAGCTCGTGCTTTGCGTCGCCATAAAGGCGAGCCCAGTGCAGGTGCTCGCGATCGAGGAGGTACACGGTCAGGTCGGCCACGTCCTGCGCTGGGCGGCGCCCATTCACGTGAGCATCAACGGCGACCAGGGCGGCCATGTGCACGGCTAGGGTCAGCCCGAAGTCGGGATGGTCAAGCGAGCAGGGGCGGTCAAGGCCGATCGGCTCAACTTCATATCGGGAGGCGAAGCTGTCGCGGGCCGCGGTGAACATCTCCGTGCGCTGCCCGGAGCTGTCCGGCAGGGGCTCAAGGAGTTGGCTGGATGTGCCAGCATGGTGGTTGGCGAGGCTGGCACGCACCGCGGGCCAAGAGTCTGCGGTGCGCGCAAGTAGCAGGACCCGTGTCGGTACGCCCCTCCGTAGCAGACGATTGCTAAACAACCAGGTCAAGTGAGTCAGGGGCCACCGGTCTGCGTAGTCGATGATGATCAACAGGCCGATGGCATCGCTGAGGCGCATGTCCTGGCTGCCCGGCGGTGGTAGGACGGTGCCGGGACCATGGATGGCCGTGACGACTTTCCATCCCGCAGCGTCAGACTCCTTGGCAAACTGGGCGGCCAGACGGGTCTTGCCCTGGCCGCCCGACCCATAGAGCCACCGTGCCGCCAACCGAGGACCGCTCTGACGCCACTGGTGCAGCTGTGCGAGTTCGTTGTCGCGTCCGGTGAAGTCGACCACGGCGTGCTTGGCGTTGAGCATGCGGCTTGGAAGTTCCAAAAGCCACGCGGGATCCGCCGCTGGCGGGACACGCCAGTTCTCAAGTACATATAGCGGCAGACCATCGCCAAACACATGTAGGTCGGCACCGATTACCCCATAGCCAAAGCCGCTCTCCACGTGGACTTCCTGGTGCGATGGAGGCGGTTCCGGCACGTTGTTGGCCACTACTGGCCCTCGGCGTCGTCATCGGCCTCCGGGTTTCGGGGCAGAGGGGAATCGTCAGCCCTGTGGTACAGGTTGCCGCGCTGCACAGCGAAGAGTTGCCCGCCACGGGCAACATTGATCTGGTTCCATATCTGGTCCCTTTCGCCCGGGCCGAGGGCGGGGATAAGGACGTCCTCCAGGACTTGCTCCAGTTCTTCTGCCACACCAGGATTCCGCAGCAGACGCTGCAACTGACGCCCCCAGTCCTGTGCCAGCCCCTCCTCGGCTGCGGTATCGCCTATCTCCCGCGCGGCCAGCACCTCACCACGGACCTCGGCCAGGTCCTCCTCAACTAGCTGCACTCGCTCGGGACGCGCTCGACGCCAAAGCGCCGCGACCGCAGATCTCGCCTGTTGCCAGGTATCCGTGGCCATCGCCCCCACCAGCGCCGATCCCGCCGCATACGCCAAACTCACCGGATCCATCAAGCCTCCAGCACTTTGAGCGACAATATTCACCTTAAGTGATCAGCCCGAAACCGCATCTCGGACCTTCCGGGTCCCTCAGAGATGAGCTGAAGCCCGGCACGCGGCGGTAACCGGACTTGGTGAAGAAGCGCGAAGCCCCTGCCGTACTGATTGCTCATGATCGACCGACACAGCCAGTGCTCACGGAATCCGCATTCTGGTGTCTCTGCAGGAAACCGTGCTCATGGACTCGCGGACTCTTCAGATGTGAGATCTCAAGATCCGTGGCCGAACCCCGGGGCCGATGGCCACGCGGTAGCCGCTCGTGAGACACCGCAGGTCAGCGGCCTGCTCCGGTCTGCTCCCTCGGAGACGGCCCGGGGTTCGGCCATGATCGTGAGACTGGATGGCTGGCCACGGGCTGGACACCGCGAGAAGCCGCAGGTCACAGCACCGCGACATGACACGGATCCTGAGTCCCTACAATCAGCCTACGAGCGCCGCTGCTGCCCCGCATGCGCGCGGACGCCCCGGGTCGCACGCTGACGTCATGGCAAGCCCACAGCCCGTCGTGGTCTACCCGCCCGCAGAAGACGGCGGCCGCCGCGTCCGCGTCGATGACCACTTTGTGGGGCTGGTGTACGGGGTGCTGGACATCGTCGAGTTCCTGCGCCTCGCCGGCCTGGACGAGGTCGATGAGGACTGGGTGCGGCAGTCCGCGCTGATCGAGTGGCGAGGCGGCGGCCCCGACGCGTGGGAGCACTGAGCGTTTTCAACTCGGCCACCGATCGGGTGATGGGAGGAGAACAGGAGCGTCGGTGTCGGGCCGAGTGTGCGGCGATCAAAGCCGTGTCAACGGGAAGCAGTCCATCACTCTCTCGGGCGGCCACTGAAATGGCTCATTGAAGGCACTGCGGTCAGCGTCGCCATGGATCCGATCTCGATGTCAACGCTCCAGAGCAGTTGCCGCAGCTCTTGCAGTACTTCCTGTGCGTCGTCCGGCGCCTGATCGGTGCCGATCGTGTGCCAGAAGACACGGGCCCTCTCGACCAACCTGCGGATACGGGCATACTCCTCCGGGTGGCTGGAGGAACGCTGCCCCACCAGGGTGGTGGCGCGACCCCACAGTGCGGCCTCCTTGCACGTCTCCATGAGACCGGTTGTGAGGCCTCCAGCAAGGAAATTGCGGCTGCCGACGCCTCGTCCGGTCCTTCAAGCCTCACGACGAAGCCCTTGTGAGACATATCGGTGGCCAGGGGCTTCGATACGGCGATGACGGCCAGGACTTCCAGCGGATCACCAATGGCCTGCATGTGGACCTTGGTGGCGTGCTCCGTGTAGTTGAGGACTGATTGCAAATAGCAGGCGTACGCGTCTCGTTGGACGCCGCGTCTCCACTGGAGGTGCTCGTTGTGGCCCTGCGCCCGTACGGCGTCGAGCGCAGCGCTGTAGCTGCATTCGCTTGCGTAATGCCAGCACGGGCCGTCTCCTCGGCGGCCCGAAGCGCTGCACGCATCTGCCACCGGCCGACAAGCAGGGCCGCGGCTACGCTGGCGGCTGCGATGCCGGCTGCTGCCAACGCTCCGATTCCTTGGAGATCCATGGACGGATGATCTCGAAGCGGCTGGTCGCGCACCCAAGTCGCCGTCGTACGCTGCGGGTTACTCGCCCGCGCCACCCGCGCGGTCATCGGCGGAATCTGCGCTCCGGAACAGGGGCGTACGGACATCGGGCACCTCGACGGGAACAGCGAAGTGCAGAACACTCCGAGCGCGCCCGGTAATCAGGCGTCACCGCCGACACCGCCCTGCACCCGTCCTCGTGGGCGTCACTCAGTCCGAAGGGCGACTCCCGCTCGGCCGGGGAGTAACTCCGCTACAGCATCAGCATCGTTGTCGTGTCGTTCCGCCTATCTCGATGTCACTCCAGACGTCGTTTCATTCGGAAAGCCCGAATTCGATCCAGCCATCCGTCCACTTGCCCGTTGAAACGACACAAGAACGACTGCTCCAGGTGTAGCGACGACCGGGTGAATCGACCAAGCTCTTCGTTACTCCTGATGCCGTTGGGAACTGGCTTTCCTACGGGGCCATTGGCTGTTGCCGGGGAGACATGTCGGTCGGATCTCGGCTGCGTGGCGGCGTCCAAGTGTCGTCCGCCGAGCCCTGCCCGGTCGGCACTTTGATGCCGTCGGCAAGGCCGGTTCACGGTAGAGAGCTTCCTCGGCATCGGGATGGTCAGCGATGCATCGGCACCGAGCCGGAGCTCAATCCATCCTGTCGTTTCGAGGACATCGATGTCTGCATTCATTTCGCCCGCTGCCGAATCGCCGGGCCCGGTTCGCAGGGGAGTCCACCGCCGGACTCCCCAGGATCCCGCCCCGGCAGCCCAGGAGCTGCGCAGGCGGTTGACCTGGCTGGCCCTCGCTCCTACGGGTTCCGTGCTCCTCCTGACGGTGGCCGCCAGCCTGTTCGTCAGTGAGGTGCCCTCCTCCCCGAAGACAGTCGCGTCGGTGATCGCTGGCATCGCAGCGGCAGGGGCCATCGCACTTGTGGCGGCCTTCCGCCGCGCGTCAACAGTGGCCAGGGAAGTCGAGGGGGAAACCCAGCTCGTCGCGGAGTGGCTGGCCTACCTGAACAATCAGGTAGCCGCTGGTGGAGAGGAGGCCCGGCACGCGGCCGTCCGGTTGCAGAGGGGACAGCGCCCGGTCATGGCTGCCGCCGTGTCTGCCATTGAGGGTGACCACCCGTTCGCCCAGCTGGCGCGTGATCTGGGTGCCTACCGGGCGGTGGTGGGAAACGCCATGGCGCAGGCGGCGGGCCAGCGTGTGCAGGTCTTCGTCAACTTTTCCGATCGGTTGAAGAGCCTGGGCAACGCGGCGCTGGCGAAGCTGGACGATGTCGAGCGGGACGTCGAGGAGCCCGACCATCTGGCAGCTCTGTACAGCGTGGATCACGACATCACTCGCATCAAGCGGGCGGCAGAGAGCATGGCGGTGATGGGCGGTGTCCAGTCTTCGCGTCCTGAGGGCCCTCAGTCCATCAAGGCTGTGCTCAGGCTGAGCATCCAGGAGATCCACACCTATACGCGGGCCAAGGTGATCACCGCTCCGGACTCGTACCTTCCCGGGTACGCCGTGGCCTCGGTGACCCACCTGCTGGCCGAGCTGTTGGAGAACGCGACCGCCTTCTCCAATCCGTCCACCCGGGTGGAGGTGAACGCCTCGCTCATTCCTTCCGGACTGCTCGTAGAGATCGACGACAAGGGCGTGAGCATGGAGCCCGAGATGCTCACTGAGATGAACACCTTGCTCGCCGACCCCGAACACTCGGACGCCGGCGCGCAGTTGATCACGGCTGGCCAGAACGGACTATTCGTCGTCGCATCGCTCGCCCGCCGGTACGGCATCACCGTCCAGCTGCGGAAGAACATGTACGGCGGGATACAGGCAGCAGTGATCGTGCCGCGCACGCTTCTGGACGCCGGCCACCTGGAGGTCTCCGATCTGCAGCGGCAAGCCCCTCGTACGCCAACACCCCGCAACCCCGTGCCCCGGCCACAAGCAGCAGCACCTGCTGGCCAGAACTCCACGGCCTCAGCCGTACGGGACTCTGTCGCGCACCCACCCATCCCGACGGACCGGACCGCCGGACACGCAGCCGGACCCGCGGTACCGGGTTCTGCGGAGACGGCCGCTCTGTACCTGGTCGACACCGGTACCCACATCGGGGCCGGGACGTTGCGTCCGCTTCCCGTACGCCCCGACGATCTGCCGGCTCCCGAGACGACCGAACTGTTGGAACCCTCCCAAACCGGTGCTACGGGGCACGACGTCCCTCCGACCGAGCACAACTGGCAGCTGGCCGCGCAATTCACGAGCGGATGGCGCTCGGCCGCGCCGGATGAAGGCGGGCAACCCGAGCGACCGGCTCCCGCCAGCTGACCCCCCACCCTTTGATCCAAGGAGAAGATCACAGTGACCACGGACACCTCGACCGACGGCATCGGCGGCCTGGACTGGCTGCTGTCCAACCTCGTCGACACCGTGCCTTCGGCGACCGCCGCCGCGGTGGCGTCCTCGGACGGCATGCTCAAGTACTTCTACGGCCTCAGCAGGGACGACTCGGACCGGCTGGGCGCGCTCGCGACCGGTGCCTTCTCACTCTGCGGCCAGGTGAGTTCGCTGCTGCCGGACGGTGGCGGCAGGGGAATCCAGGTGATCATGGAGACCGAGGCCGGAATGATGTTCGCCGCACGGGTAGGTGATAACAGCGTGCTGGCGGTGCTCGGCACGAAAGACATCGACGTAAGCGTGGTCGGCTACGAGATGCGGATGCTGGCCAATCGGGCCGCGCCGATCCTGGCTACCCCGGTGCGGACCGCCGTGGCCGGCTGATGCCGGCCTCCGAGCACGCCCCGCAGCTCTCCGACAGCGGTCCGCCTAGGCTGCGCCCGTACACCGTCAATGAAGGTCGCACCCGCCCTCGCCTGGACCTTGAGCGCACCACACTGGTCAAGGCGTGCCGCACCGCCACGCATCCACCCCAGGGAGCGCCAGAACGCTCGGACGCCTTCGCATTGTGCCGGACCAGCAAACTCACGATCACCGAGATCGCCGGACGGATGCGACTGCCCGTGCAGGCAGCCAAGGTCCTCGTCGCTGACCTGATCACCGAGAGATTCCTGATGGCCGTCCCGGCCCGCCAAGCCGACGCCAAAGATCCTGCCGTCCTGAGGAGAGTCCTTGCAGGTCTCGAAGCCCTCTGACCAGCCGATAAGCCAGTTGAAGGTCGTCATCGCCGGCGGTTTCGGCGCGGGCAAGACCACTCTGATCGGCACGACGAGCGAGATCGAGCCGATCTCGACCGACGAACAGCTGACCACGGCCGCGATCGGCACGGACAAGATCGACGGCGTCGAGGGCAAAACCACCACCACGGTGGCCTTCGATTTCGGCCGCATCAGCCTCGACAGCGACCTGGCCCTCTATCTCTTCGGCACCCCCGGCCAAGAGCGCTACCAGTTCATGTGGAACGACATCGTCGAAGGCGCCATAGGCGCCGTGATCCTGGCCGACACCCGTCGTCTGGAGGACTCCTTCGACTCCATCAACTACTTCCTGAGGCTGGGCCTGCCCTTCATTGTCGCCGTCAACCAGTTCGAGGGAGCTGACCGTTACCCGCTCGAATGGGTCCACACGGCACTGCGCCTTGACGCGGGCACGCCCGTCGTCGGGTGCGACGCCCGTGACACCCGTTCGGCCCGCCATGTGCTGATCACCCTCGTCAAGCACGCGCACGCCATCGCCGTCCGCGCACGCCATTCACCCCCTTCCCCCGCCCGGAGACAGCATGTCTGACCTCACGCGTACCCAGCGCACCCTTCACGCCCAGACTCCGCATCGGATGGCGCGGCTGCACCAACTCGGTCTCGCCGACCGTCCCGACGAGGAGTTCGACCGCTTCACCAAGAGCCTGGCCCGTGATTCAGGAATCCCAGGGGCACTGGCGATGACCAACGCGATCTCGGACCGGCAGTTCTTCACCGGCATACACCTGCCCTCGGCAGACGAACTCGGCTCTGAGACAGAGGCCGAGGCCCTGGCCGCCGCAGTGGGACGGGTCATGCCGCTGGAACACGGCTACTGCCCCGAGACACTGGACCGGACGAAAGCCCTGATCCTTCCCGACGTATGCATGAAGCCCGACTTCGCGGGCAACGACGTCGTCGACCTGGTCGGCATCCGCACATACATGGGTATCCGACTGATGGACAAGGAGATGGGGATCGCCCTCATGACGATCTGCGTCGTCGGCCGTGATATCCGCCCGATGGAAGACGGCCGACGGATGCTCGCCTACATGAAGGACCGAGGGGCGCAGGGCCAATACCTCCTCGACCGGCGCATCGACGCATTGTCCTGATTCACGCAAGGGCCATCGACGGCGCGGGGGCAGCAAACCTCTGGGACCACTGCGCCCTCGTCGTCGCACCCCGCGCCAGCCGGGCAAGCCGCAACCGCTGGACGTCAGAAGTTCCGGCCGGCGCGAAAATCGGCTGAGCATCGCGGAAGAACCGCTCCAGCGGCCGGTCGGTGAACACCCCGCACGCGGCGTGCACCTCCATGGCCAACCGTGCTGACTTCACGCCGAGTTCGTAGTTCATCAGCTTCGCCGTCATCAGCGGACCGTCGCAGGCCAAGCCGCGATCCTGCATGTCAGCCGCTACATAGGCGAGGGTCCCCGCCGTCTCCAGGTTGGCCACCATCTGCCCCAGCCGCTGTTCCACGGTGCTCAGCTGACTCAGGGGCCGACCGTAGCGTTCCGTCTCGTCGGTGAAGCGCAGCGTCTCCTCTACGGTGGCCCGGTGCACACCGAGTGAGACGGCGGCCAGATTCGCTCTCCCGTACAGGACGCTGGAGGAGTCGGCCACGTCCTCGCCTTCGCCCACCTTTCCCAACAGGTTCTCCTCTGGCACCCACACGTCCTCCATGACCACAGTGCCGAAGGAGAACCCGTTCAGTCCCATGGCCGGCACCTGAGGACGTGCGGAGACGCCATCGCGCTCCTTCTCCACCAGGAACGCCGACAGGTCACCATGCCCTGACCCGGTCCGTACGACCACGCAGTGCAGGTCGCCGACGTGGCTGTTGCCCACATGCGCCTTCTCCACGTTCAGCAGCCACCCGCCCCGCCTTCGGCGGGCCCGGCCTTGCATTCCCGCAATATGGCTGCCTGACACCCGTTCGGTCACCGCGATCGTGGGAAGGCACTCTCCCCGGGAGATGGGCGGCAACCACCGGGCTTTCTGCTCTGCACTGCCGTAGTTGATGATCATGGCGACCGGGATCAGTGATGCCTGGACCGCGGCCCCCATCGCCCCGCAGATGCGGGCGAGTTCCTCGATGATGATCGTTTTCGCGAGATGGCCCGCGCCCATCCCGCCGTAGGCCGCCGGGTCGACGGTGACGCCGATCCATCCTCGCCGGGCAGCCTCCCGAATCAGCTCGTCATCGACGCTTCGGGTCTGCTCCCACACGGGTATTCGCGGCAGCACTTCGGCCTCAGCAAACGCCCGGACCTGAGCCCGCAGCTCATCGTGGCGCTCCGTGGTGACGCAACCGAACACCAACGCCCTCCCTCGACAGGCCCCAACAGCCGCAGCCCGCACGTACGACGGTGTACGTCGGCCACGGCCTGAGGGGACCGACTACCGTTCCCACGATGCCCGCCGACCCGGCGGACCGGCACAGGCGGACACGGCCCACGCAGGCCAGCGCCGCTCATCCGGGCCCCGTTGGTGATACCGCACTACCACCGTGACGATTTATCGCCTTCGTTGCACCACCATCGTTGAATCGTTCAAGTGTCGTTTCTCCCGGTGCGCCGCTCTCACTGCACCCCTGGTGAGGCGGAAAGCGGCGGTTTGCCGGGCTCTCCTGAACAGCGCTTCACTCGAACGACCGCCGAACGATCCCACCATCGCGTAGCAGCGATCAGGACCTTCGGCCAGAGTTGTACCGCCCCGGGCAGCCGCGCCAACCCGCTGGTCCTCGGGCCGAGACATCGCCCCGAGCTGCCCTCGGCACCGGGGTAACACCGCTCCCGTAGCGCCAGTCAGGTGGGAGCCGCCGACTCGATCAACGACCAACACGCCCAGGGAAGGTCATGCCCCCACCACGCTGGCACCGTCCTGCAGCAGAAGGACGCGCTGGCCGCCACCGCCAGCCTGCGGCGCACGGATCAAGGCCCCCGCAGCGCCTCGACTGGATCCTCGGTACTCCCGACTGGAATCGAGCGCTCCTGCGCGTCGCGGTCATCAACACCAAAGAGGTACGACGGGTGACCGACCACGCTCTCGTCATCGCCCACTTCAGCCTCCCCGCGGTGCAGCAGATGCTGAGCACCGCCGCGTGACCGCGACGAAGCCCGGCGAAGGGGGCTCGGCCACACCGCCGATCTGGGCACGGGCGCCCGTACCGCTGCTTCTCGCACAAACCGCGCTTCCCGTCGGCGTCGCCCGAGTCCAACGATGCGTCCCCCGTCTCGTGGACCGCAGGGCATCGGTACGCGGCGATTCGGCCACGGCCAACACCCCCGCCCGTCCCGCAACACGGGGGTGCGCGACCTACGTGCCCCGGAATTGCACGGCAAGGACGCGACTCAAACACGCGTGTTCGAAAGCCGTGGCGGGCTCGTTGTCCCAGTCATCATCAGTCATCCCCAACCCGGCCTCCAGGCCGCGCCGTTGCTGGCCCGTGCCGGTACCGGCCGTCCTCGCCGGGCCCGGGCGTGCCCATCGAATCTCTCGGACCGCGAACCGCAGGAGGAACCATGATCCCCGCCCCCGCCCTTGCCTGTCCTCTCCCCGCGTGTCCCGGGCCTGTCCAGGCGACCGGGCGCCCCGGTGTGACGGCCGTTCGCGGTGTGGCCCTGGTGTCCATCGGGGACAGCTCACGCCCGACACCGAGGTGGGGGGGCATGACCGACCCGCACCTGCTGCCAGCGCCCCTGCAGGCCTGGGCCGAGAACACGCTCGGTGCGCTCGCTTCCGTACGCCACGCCTCGCCCCAGGCGTCCTCCACCGCTCTGTGGCATGTGGTCCGCGCCTGCGACAGCGCTCGCTTCGACATCAAGATCGCCCGCACGCCCGACGGGTTCACGCGGGAGACGTTCGCCTACCGGCACGCCGTGCCCGCCCTGAGCCCGGGGAGTGCGCCGCGTCTGCTGGCCACCTCGCCCCGCCACCTGGCGCTGCTCGTGACCGCGCTGCCCGGCACGCCCCTGTCGGAACTGCGGCTGACGGTGGGCGCGCTCCGGGAGGTCCACTGGCGGGCCGGATCCCTCATCGCGCAGTTGCACCAGGCCGGACGGCCAAGCGGTGCCGCGCACCAGGAAGCGTCCTCGGCGCTGTCCCATCTCGCCGACCAGGCGGCTGATCATCTCGATGCGGTCGGCGACTGCTTGGCGGCGGACGAGAAGAAGTTCGTCATGGATCGCGCCGACCGTCTGCGCGTCATCGACCACCTGCCCCTCGGCTTCGTCCACGGGGGAGATCTCGCCTCGGCTCTCGTGTGCAGCGGCAGGTCGCAGCTGGCCGTGCACGGTTTCGCGTCCTCGCGCTTCGCCCCGGCCGTCCTGGACTTCGCCGACCTGGCCTGCGGGTACTGGAGCACCCGCCCGCGCCTGCGCACGCCGTTCTTCGACAGCTACGGCCGCACTCTCGCCCCGGAGGAACGGCTCGCCCTGCACTGCCTGATGGCTCTACACGTCGCGCGCTCGCTGGCCCAAGGACGCGTCCTGGGCGACCGTACGGCTGCCGACAGCGCCCAGGCTCTCCTCGGCCGGCTGAGGAACGAGGTGAGCGTGTGATGTCTGAATCCGCCGCTGATCCTCACGGACGGGCCGGCTGTTCCCCGCCCGGGTCCGGCACGAGGAGGGACCCGGTGAGCTCCGAGCCCCGGCCGGGGACGGCCGCTGGTGCGGTGGGGGCCGGCCGGGTGCCGCCCCCGCCGCCCGCCGAGCTGCGCTATGGCGGCAAGTACAGCAAGAACCCGTTGGAAGAGGCCGCGTTCGCGGCCATGGTCCGCCGCCTGCCGTCGGTGCTGTCGCGGACCGCGCGGATGGCGTGGGCCATCGACCGCCGGGCTGTGCTGCTGCTGGTCGGCTGCCAGTTGGCCATCGGCGTCGGGGCCGCCGTCCAGCTGACGGCCACCGCTAACGCGATGCGCGCGGTCTTCGCCGACGGGCCGGTGCCCGATCGCATCCACCAGGCGCTGCCCGCCCTCCTGGTCATTGCCGTGGCCGCGATGGCCGGGCGGGCGGCGGCCGCACTGTCGTCCTATGCGGACGGTCGGATCACCCCGCTGCTGACCACGGAGGCGGACAGCACCCTGGTGGAGGCGGTGTGCCGGATCGAGGCCGCAGCCCGCAGCGAGGACGGCTGCGCAGACCGGCAGGAAGCCGCGGAGATGGGCGTGGTCCGCAGTCACGTCATGGTGCAGGACGCCACCCGGCTCACCGCGGCGGTGGTCCGTATGGTCACCGCGAGTGGGGTGCTGACGGTGCTCCACCCCGTGCTGTTGCCCCTGCTGCTGCTCGCCGTCGTGCCCGCGGGCGTCGGAGCAGTGCTGCACGCGCGCGTCACCTACGAAACGCACTACGCAAACGTGGGCGACCGCAACGTACGGCAGAACCTGCGCGGCTGGGCCGCCAGCGCGAAGTTCACCGACGAGATCCGCGGCAACACGATGACCGGCTACCTGAACTTCTGGTACCGGTCGATCTCCGGCCGGATCGACGACCGCACCCTGACCGCCGCACCCAGGATGCTGAAGATCGTCCTGATCAGCTCGGCGATCGGCGGGATCTTCCTGGTGGCCACCTGGGCCGCATTGGCCTGGCTGGTGAGCACCGGACGAGTCGAGCCGGCGATCGCTGGGACCGCGGTCGTCGCCGTGCAGACCACGCTCGCCGCGCTCTCCCAGCTGGTCATCTACGGGGCGGCCATGTTCCACACCTCGCTCTACCTTGCCGACATGGACTCCTTCCTCGACTACGCCGCCGAACGCGCCCCCAAACGCGGCGAGTTGACCGTCAACTCGCCGGTGACGGAGATCCGGATCGAGGAAGCCATCTACCGCTACCCGGGCAAGGAGAAAGCGGCCGTGGACGGGGTGTCGCTGACGGTGCGCCAGGGCGAGATCCTCGCCCTGGTCGGAGAGAACGGGTCGGGCAAGTCGACCCTGGCCCGGCTGCTCGCCGGAATCTTCTTGGCCGACAAGGGCACGGTCTGCTGGAACGGCCAGGACGTTACCCGACTGGCACCCGACAGCCTGGGAGTCCTGTCCGGGCTGGTGCCGCAGCACTTCGCGCAATGGCCGCTGTCCGTCCGCGACAACGTCACCCTCGGCCAGCCACGTGAAGAAGGAGACGACCTGGTGTGGCAAGCGCTGGACGCGGTCGGCCTGCGCGACGCCATCGAGGACCTGCCGGACGGCCTGGACACCCTGCTGGCTCGGGAGTTGTGGGGTGGCAGCGAGCTGTCGGGCGGGCAGTGGCAGCGCCTGGCCTGCGCCCGCGCCCTGTACCGCCAGGCGGGTCTGCTGATCCTGGACGAGCCGACCTCGGAGATGGACGCCCGCGGCGAGCACATGATCCTCGAACAGATCAAGGCGCAGGCCGGTGCCTGCATCACGATCGTCGTGACTCACCAGCTAATCAACACCAAGATCGCCAGCCGGGTGCTCGTCCTGGAGCACGGTCGGGTCTCCGAGCAAGGCACGTACGACCAACTCGCCGCGGGAGGAGGCGTGTTCGCCGAGCTCCTGGCTTTGTCCCACGACCGCTGAGCGCCCCGTTGCCGCGCCCCGGGCAACGGGGCGCGGCCCGGCCGTCGACGCCATCCCGAGCGCGTGCCTGTCCACCGAACTCGGCTGAACCTGACCCGCGTGCCCCTCATCCTGTCTCTTCAGGGAGATCACTACCGTGTCCGAACCCGCACCGCCCCTCACTCGTACAGCCGTGGACGACGCCGACGCAGCGGCTGCCCGCCAGGCGATGGTCGCCCGCCTGATCGATCATGGCGGCCTCGCCCCCGGCCCGGTATCCGACGCCCTGCTGACGCTGCCCCGGCAGGTGCTGATGCCGCAGGCGTACGTCCGGCGTAGTGCCCCGGATGAGACCCAGCCGCGCTGGGAGCTGCTGGACTGGTCGGTCCCGGATGACCGGGAGGAGCTGCTGCGCGTGCTGCACAGCGGGGACAGCGTCGCTATCCAGCACGACGGCGAGCCCCTGATGGGGCGGGTGCGCGGTTGGCGCTCGGGCGGGGCGATGACGTCCATGTCCAGCGTGATGGGCATGACCACCGGGCTGTTGCAGGAGCTGGATCTGCAAGGCGGGCAGCGGGTGCTGGATGTGGGGACCGGCGCGGGGGTGACCGCAGCCGTGGCCTGTCACCTGTGCGGGGACGCGGGCGTGACCACGATCGACCGCGACGCTCATCTCACCGCTGCCGCCGAAGTCCGCCTCGCCCAGCTGTGGTTCGCGCCTGCGCTGGTGGCGGGAGACGGGGAAGCGGGCTGGCCGCAGCGGGCGCCCTATGACCGGGTGTTCGTCTCCTTCGCCGTCCCCAGGCTGCCGCCCGCGCTGGTGGAGCAGCTCGCACCCGAGGGCCGGCTGCTGGTCACCGTCGGCAGCAGCTCGCCGTCCTGGCCCGGGCTGGCCGTGGTCACCACGAACGCGCAGGGGCGTGCGCAGGGCGTACTGCGGGCAGTGGAGTTTGGGCACCGCGCCGGGTGGGGCTGGGACCGCCCGTTCCTGGACGCGGCATTCCGTACGCGGATGGCCGCGCAAGCCGGTGTGACGGTGTCGGGGCTGAGGCCGCCGCCGCCCGATGCGGCACGGGGGTTCTGGCTGGCGCTCGGCCATCTGCGGCCGGGCCTGGTGCGCAACTTCGGCGCCGAGGAGGTGGCCATCGGTGCTCCGCAGGACGACTCCTGGGTGCGGGTGACGCGGGACGGCGCGACGTGCACGGTCACGGAGTTCGGGCCGCGCGGGATCTGGCAGGAGATCGAGGAGATCGCCACCCGGTGGCGGGCGGCCGGCGTACCCGGCGGGTACCGGATCGAGTTCGATCCCGACGGCACGCAGTGGGCGGTCGCAGGCTCCGGCCGCGCCCGGCTGTCCTGGCCCCTCAACGACGACCGCCCCTTCGAGAACGGGGACCTGCGGTGAACCATCCCGCTCCCTCCCGCATCACCTCGGATCCGGTGGAGTATCAGGCGCTGTCCAGGCCGATGGCGCGGGCGTATGCCCGCTTCCGGCCCGGGGTACCGGATGAGGTGGCCTGGCTGCTGGCCGACGCCATGACGGGTGTGCCCGCGGTGACGCTGCTGGACCTCGGCGCGGACACCGGGCAGGTTGCCGCGGCGGTCCTGCCCGCGCTGCCCCGCACCAGGCAGGTGGATCTGGTCGACCCCAGCCGGGCCATGCTCCGCGAGGCGGCCCTGACCCTGCACCCCCTGATGGGTGAGCGTGCCCTGGCCTGCCACGACATCCTCGTGGTCGAACGGCGGGATGAGCAC